>JASLXW010000089.1 GCA_030740135.1 Nitrospinota bacterium | reverse complement strand
GGCTTCGAACACATCATGGGACCGGAGCTGGCCCAGAAGATGGAGGAGCACTGTAAAAAGTTCGGGGCCGAGATCCGGATGGAAGAAGTTCTCGAGGTCTACTGCGACGGCGAGGACCGCGTCACCCGGACGGACGAGAACGAGTACCGCTCCAAGGTCGTGATCCTCTCGGCGGGCGGAAGCCCGAACTATCTCGAAATCCCGGGCGAGAAAGATTACTGGGGCAAAGGCGTCTCCTACTGCGCCATCTGCGACGGCGCTTTCTTCCAGGACGAGGTGATCGCGGTCATCGGCGGTGGCGACGCGGCGGTGGAGGAGGGCCTGTTCCTGACCAAGTACGGGAGCAAGGTGCCCATCATCCACCGGCGCGATCAGCTCCGCGCCACGAAGATCATCCAGGAACGGGCCTTCAGCTCGGAGAAGATTGAATTCATCTGGGATACGGTCGTCGAAGAGATCGTCGGCGACGATAAAGAGGTGAAGCACCTCAAGCTCAAAAACGTCAAGACCGGCGAGACCGACCGGCTGGACGTGGGCGGAGTCTTCATCTTCATCGGGTTCACGCCGAACAGCGGTCTTGTCCGGGAGCCGTTGGACAAGGACGAAAACGGCTACTACGTCACCGACGAGACGATGCAGACGAATATCCCGGGCATTTACGCCGTCGGAGACGTCCGGACCCAGGTTGCCCGGCAGCTCACCACCGCCGTCGGAGACGCGACCACCGCGGCCGTCGCGGCGGAGAAGTACATCGAATCGCTCCACGACAAGGAGGCGGCCTCGACGAGCTCCGTGTAGACCGGGGCCGGCTCCGCGCGAGCCGGGCGGCTGCCCGGGCGGGTTTTCGACGGCGCGCTCCACCGAAGGGGCGGGAGGAATCCATCCCGATGGTTCAGAAAGTCATGAACACCCTATTCCTGGGCGACATTCGCAAGGGGCTGGCGACGACCTTCAAGCACCTGTTCAAAAAGCCCATCACGATTCAGTACCCGGTGGAGCGGTGCGATCTTCCCGAGGGCTCCCGGGGCGTCCTCGCACTGACGAAGGACGAGAACGGCGAGGCCTACTGCATCGGATGCCTGCTCTGCGAGATCGCCTGTCCGACGGACTGCATCACCATCCAGCCCATCGGGAAAGGGAAGGAAAGGCGAGCCAAGGAGTTCCTCATCGACTTTACGCGCTGCATGTGGTGCGGCCTCTGTGTGGAAGCCTGCCCGACCGATCCCAAGTCCATTGTTCATTCCCCGCACTATGAGATGGCGACCGATAACCGAAGGGAGCAGACGCTGAACATGGAACAGCTCCTGGAGGTTCTCGAATGGGAAACGGTGGAGTATAAGAACTGACCCTCTTTCCGCCCGCCTGAAACGGCCCGGATTCCAACGCATGTCGCCTATCGATCCACACAATCTTGTTCGCCAGACGGCCACCCTTGAAGAGATCAAGGAAGGCCGGGTCTCCGACATTTATTTCGAGCGGACGCTTCAAATCCTCAAGGCCAAGGGGATCCGGAAGCGGGTTCGCGCCGAGTTCGCGGCCAAGGGGTTCCCGCGTGGGTGGCCGTGGGCGGTGTTCGCCGGCCTGGAAGAGTGTCTCGAGTTGTTCCAGGGTCTCCCGATCAACGTCCGGTGCATGGAAGAAGGCACGGTCTTTCATCCGTTCCAGCCGGTTCTGGAGATCGAGGGTGATTACGCCGATTTCGGCGTTTATGAAACGGCCATCCTCGGCTACCTGTGTCAGGCCACGGGAATCGCCACCAAGGCGGCCCGGTGCCGAATCTTGGCGAAAGAGCGGCCCCTCATCATGTTCGGCGCCCGGCGCATTCATCCGACCATCGCCCCGATGGTGGAGCGCAACGCCTATGTCGGCGGCTGCGACGGCGTGGCGGCCGTCAAGAGCGGCGAGATCATCGGGAAGGAGGCGTCCGGGACGACGCCGCACACCCTGATGCTGATCATGGGGGACGCCGTGACGGCCATGAAGGCCTTCGACGAGGTGATCTGTCCCGGCGCCCGGCGCGTCGCGCTTATCGACACCTTTGCCGACGAGAAGTTCGAGGCGGTCCAGGTGGCCGAGGCGCTCGGGGGCCGCCTGGCGGCCGTCCGTCTGGATACGCCGTCCTCCCGGCGGGGGGACTTCATCCAGATCCTTCAGGAGGTCCGCTGGGAGCTGGACCTGCGCGGGCATCAGAAGGTTCAGCTCTTTGTGAGCGGCGGCCTCGACGAGGGGGCGATCGCCGATCTCCATCCTTTCGTCGACGGGTACGGCGTGGGGACCTGCATCAGCAACGCGCCGGTGATGGACTTTTCGATGGACGTGGTGGAGATCGCCGGAGAGCCGATCGCCAAGCGGGGAAAGGCCTCCGGGGCCAAGACCGTTCTGAGGACGCCCGAGACGCTGGAGGACGAGGTTGTTCCGCTGAGCGATGTCTCCCGGCGGCAAGCCGGCGGCCAAGCCGAGGATCTGTTGACCCCCTTTATCGAGAACGGACGCCTGGCCCGGCCGATTTACGCCGTGAACGAAATTCGTGACAGGGTCCTGGCCCAGCTCAAACGAATTCCCGCAATCGAGCCGGGCCATTGAGATGACCCCGGGAACCCCCGAAGAAGACCTTGCGTGCGCCCGGGAGGCACTCGACCGGGCCCGGCGGCCCCTCATCACCACCCACGTCAATCCCGACGGAGACGGTTTGGGCTCCGAACTGGCCCTGCACCGGTTCCTGTGGGAGCGCGGGAAGAAGACGGCCATCCTGAACGCGTCCCCGACGCCTTCCTTTTACGGATTCCTGGATCCGGACGGTTTCGTTCAGTCCTATCGATTGGGCGAGCCGCTGCCCGGGGACGTGGATCTGTTGGTCGCGCTGGATTTCGGCAAGTGGGAGCGGCTGGGGCCGATGACCAAGACCGCTTCGAGTTCCGGTCTGCCCGTTCTCTGCATCGACCATCATCCCAGCGAGGGAGGGGGCGCCTTCGGGGACCCGCAGGTGATCAACGAACACGCCTGTGCGACCGGCGAGATCATCTACGATCTGCTGAAAAGCTACGGCGGTCCCCTGTCGCTCCCCGTGGCCGAGGCGCTCTATGCGGCCATCATGACCGACACCGGCTCGTTCCGGTTCAACAACACCAACGGCCGGACCTACCGGATCGCCGCGGAGCTGGTGGATCTCGGCGTCGAGCCCCACACGACGTACTCCAACATCTATGAGTCCACCCACCCGGCCAGACTCCGCCTGCTGGGATTGACCTTGAGCGAGCTGAGGCTGTCCGCCGCCGGGCGGATTGGCTGGATCGCCGTGACGCAGGAGATGCTGAAAACGGCGGAGGCCCGGCCGGAGGATACGGAGGATTTCGTCGATTTCCCGCGAAGTCTGGAGGGCGTGCAGGTGAGCGTCCTGTTCATCGAGCTTCCCACGGGGATTATCCGGACAAGCCTGCGCTCCAAGGGGCTGATCCGCGTCAACGATATCGCCATGTCGCTCGGGGGCGGGGGGCACCCGTTCGCCGCCGGGATCCGGGTGCAGGGCCCCCTGGATGAGGCGATCCCCCGCGTCCTGCGGCCGATCGAGGAAGCCGTCCGAATGGCGATGGACGGCGGGCCCGCGGGGGAGAAGCCGCCGGCCCTTGCCAAGCCGGAGGGCGCGGCCGATTCCCGGCCGGAAGGAGCCTGAGCGCCTTTCCTTGACTTTGAAAACGGCGGGCGTCATATTTTCCCAGGGTTGAGCGCAAAGGCGCGATCTTTGCCCATTCGACCCGAAGGACGCGCTCGAGGGGCGAACGCCCCCGACGATTCCCCGGTAGCTCAGTTGGCAGAGCGGGTGGCTGTTAACCACCATGTCGCTGGTTCGAGTCCGGCCCGGGGAGCCAATAATTTCAGAGGGTTGGGCTTTACTGTCCCATCCCCCTTTCTTTTTCTGTGACCATATTGTGACCACTTTCCTGAATTTTCGGCCCCTCAAGGAACGTTTCCTGAAGCTTTATGGACGCCGCCGGGTTGGTCTCTTCCATGAGATGCCCGTACAGGTCCATCGTCATTTTGATTGAAGCGTGTCCCATTTGGGCCTGAATGTATTTTGGGTGATGTCCCGCCTGAATCATCAAGGCCGCGTAGCTGTCGCGCAGAGAATGAAATGGGACGTGTCGGAGGCTGGCCCGCTTGAGGGTCGGATCTAATTCCCGGTTGATGAGATTGCTGGGGTTCATCGGCTTCCCGTTCGGCTGAGGAAAGACCAACTGTGCATGTCTTTTCTCCTCAAAGGATGGGTGGATTGTGAAATTACTACAATTTTGCGGCGCCTATTACTCTCCGATGCCGTCGTGGACGGTGCTCTCGTCGAAGAGGGGGATGTCCTCGCCGATGGCCCGCTTTTCGAAATGCCATTCTTCGCCCTCCTTCCGAATGAAGGTGTTGGCCAGCCACTCGGCGTCATCCACCTCGGGGTAGTCCTCGCGCAGGTGCGCCCCCCGGCTCTCTTCCCGGCGCATGGCGCTCTCGACGATCATCCGGGCGGTGGTGGTCTCCCCCATCGCTTCGAGGGCGGCCCGAAGCTCGTTGGGCGTTCTCGGAGCTAGGCGGGTGAGGCCGTCCCGGCGGAGTTCGTCGATATCGACGGACGCCTTCTCCAAGGCTGAGGCGTTGCGGACCACGCCCGCCCCCTCCCACATGACCTCTCTCAGCCGGCCTCGCAGCGCGGCGGGAGTCATCTGGCCCGTGGATTTGCGGTTTCTCCCGCTTTCCAGACGGCCCAGGGTGTCCTTCACCCATCGAACAGCCGTTTTCTTTTGGTCCGGACAATCGGCCGATTTGGCTCTCTTGGCGGCGTTTCGTCCCGCAATGGGGCCGAAGACCATGGCCTCGCCGAGGGCGTTGCCATCCTGCCGGTTGGCGCCGTTCGTTCCGCCCGTGACCTCGCCCGCGGAGAATAGCCCGGGGACGTCGGTTTCCCCCGAAGGGCCCGCCGCGATGCCGCCCATGAAATAATGAGCGGCCGGACAAATCTTGACGGCTTGGGTCTTCCGGTATTTTTTCTTGAAGAAGGGAATCACCTGACGCCCGCGCGGGTGGTCGCACCAGAGCTCATCCGGCATCTGCGTGAGATCGAGGGTCAGCCCCCCGTCGATCCCCAGGCCCTGTTGAAGCTCGCGCATGATGGCAATGGAGGTTTGGTCCCTCGCCATGCGGATGGGGTCCTCGGGGAGGTTGTACTTGGCGACGACGTCTTCGCCGTCCACGTTCGTCAACCTGCCCCACACCTCGATCAACCGATGGAGGGGCCGATGGACGTCGCAGAGGGGAAGGAACTGGACGAACTCCATGTCCCGAAGGGTCGCGCCGGCCTCGAGCGCTAGGGCGTAGATTTCGCCGCCGTTCGAAAAGGAGTTTGTGCTCCGGCTGTACAGACCCGCGCATCCGCCCGACGCCAGGACGATCTGCCGTGTCCGGTAGTCAATAAAGGTTTCGGTCCTCGCATCGTAACCGATGGCGCCAGCGACGCCCTCGGAATCGGTGAGGATCTTGCAGACCATGATCCCTTCATGCAGGGCGGCGCTTTCCTTCAAGTCCCGACGAAGACAGCCCAGCGTGTAATCCCCTCCCCACCGCCAAAGAGGGCCCTGATTGAACCCGTATCCGCGCATGTAGACCAGGGGGATTCCGATTGATTTCAGATAATCCGGAACCCTTCCTGCCTCCTCCACCAGCTTCACAATCAGGGATCGGTCGTTCAGGTTCCGTCCGCTGCTGACGGCCCGCCGGTAATGCTCTTCCGGCTCCATGCCCTCGACGGGCAGTACGATTCCCCCTCCGGAGTAATAGCTGGAGTTTCCCCGTCCCATGGCCGATTTGCTGACGACCGTCACGTGCACGCCGGCCCGGATCGCCTCAGCGGCCGAAAAGAGCCCGGCGATACCGCTGCCGATTATAAGAACATCCGTCCTGTGGGTTTCGACCACGCCGTTCCTTTTCATATTTTCCTCGATTTATGGCCGCCGATCTCCAGGGGGGGGGCGGGTCAGAAGTTGTGGAGGCGTTGGCCGGGTTGCGAAAGATGGGTTGACCTGGAATTTCGTGCCGAGCCACGGATTCCTCGTCAAGACGTCCGGGACGGCGCGCCTTCCGCGCTGCCCCGGACCATCAAAGACCTTCCGGTGGGACGCGGGGCTTAATACTGAACGTTCATTTTCCGCTTCGGCAAATATTTCACGTGATATTTCGTGGTGTAGATGGAGCTCAACGATACCTTCCCGGGGAGCTTGAAGTACTTGACCAAGGTGTCCCGCGTGTATTCCATCTTCTTGGCGTCCTGAAAACCGATGCCGTGTTTCGCGGCGGTCGGGGTCAGGAGGTGGTCCATGGTCATTTCCCACATGTCTGCGGCGATGCCCAGGTTGGATTGGGGGTACTGCTTCATGAAGGTGGCGATGGCCGCTTTCGGGTTCTCAACGGCCCAGTTGTGGCCCTTGAGAATCGCCTGCGTCACTTTGCGGACCATGTTCTCGTTCGACTTGATTACGCTTTGGGTCGTGAAGATGCCGTTGGAGTAGATGTCTACGCCGAAGTCGCTGTAGAGAACCGAGCCGATCCGCTTGCCGTGCTTGGCCGCCCCGCGGGCTAGGATGGGGTAGCTCGCGTTATACAGGCCCACGCCGTCGATGCTGCCCTTGAGCACGGCCGGGATGCTGACGCCGGGACCCATATCCACCCACTTCACCTTGCTCAGGTCCACATTGTTGATCGCGGCCAGGGCGGGAAAAATCACGCGCGAGCCGTCGCCCGGCGTTGCCGCGATTGACCGCCCCTCCAGGTCCTTGGGCGTCTTGATGCCTTTGCTCTTCAGCGAGAAGATCACGTACATGGACTTGTCGTGAATAACGGCCGTCGACATGAGCGGCCTTTCCTGATTTCGGCCCGCGTAGATGATCTGCGCGGCGATGTCGGCGAACCCTATCGGGGCTACGCCCGAGGCGACGTCCTTCACCGTGCGGCCCGAGCCGAACCCCCGAACATAGTTGATATCGATACCGGACGCCTTGAAGTAGCCCTGCGCCAAGGCCCCCGTAAAACCGGCGTGTTTGCCGATTGGAACCCAATCCAACGCGAACGTGATCTTCTCGGCCGCTTTGACGGAGCCCAGGTTGAAACAGAACAAGACGGCGGCGGTGGCGATCCCGAGCGCCAGAATCCGATTGATTCTTTTCATCTCACTTTTCTCCTCTGGACCGATGTCCCAAAGATCCGGGGAAAGACGCAACCCGTCAATTCAACAGGAATTCAAAATGCGCGATGAACGGCATCTTAACAAATTTCTTCAGATCCATCCAGCGGCGTGATCACCTCTCCGCCGCCCAGCTCGACGTAGACCTTTTCCGATTCCGGCGTCCTCCCCGCCAGCCAGTCCACCAGCCAGTCGGAGGCATAATCCACATAAGGGGGCTCGAAGGAGGTAATCCCGGATTTCCCAGATAGATCATAAGTATTTTGTAGAGTGGTCCTCGTTTCTGGTGTAAAATCAATCTGTTAGGCCCCCTTTGCCACTTTCTCGCGGGGGAACCCTATGGGTGAAGCCAAGAACAGCGCTTTGAGGCTCAGTTTTGACCGTTGCCTCAGGCTGGAGTTTCACGGAGCCAAGGTCACGAGTGATGGGGGTTTGCTTGCCTATCGTGAGCTGGATGAGGTGTTGGGGCTGACGAAGGCGGCCGAGGGGTTTCTGTGCGATTCACGGACTGGCAGGAACACCCGGCATAGCCTTACCGCTTTGCTGCGTCAATCGGCCTACAGCCGCTTGGCCGGGTATGAGGACATCAACGACGCCGAGCGGCTCTGTGTCGATCCCGCCATGCGTCAGGTCGTTGGGGGTCGAGCGACGGACCACACTGCTGCCTCCAGGCAGACCGTATTGTCGTCAGTGCAAGTCTGTGAGCCGCCCTGCCGATGGCGACCTCAAGCGCCATCTGGCCTTGCCCAAGAGCGAGCCCTATGGGGTCAAGACCAAGCCCATTTGGAAGGCTCAGCGGCCAAAGCTCTCTGTTTTCAAGAAACCCCATCGTTCAATTTCACACCTGAAGTCCGTGGTATGCTCGCACTTCCATGGTTCGGGTGCCTTTCCCTGTAATTTGCTGAAGCTGACATGATACCGCGTTCTGAAGGGCGAGGGGACACAGCACTGTGGGTGAAGCCCTAGATCCCAATGAACTGACGAGCCTCCGCGAACTTGTGATTTCTCTGGTTTGGTCTGAGGAAGCCCTAGTCACCTTGTTGGAGGAAAAAGGCATTCTTACACGGGCTGAGGTGCTGGAGAGGATCAAGGAGCTTCGGGAGGCCCAGGCGAAAGGGCCGAAATAATGAGAACGACCGGCAAGTTTCTGCCGGTGCTTGCAATCCTTGCCCTCCTTTCCCCCGCGACCGCCCGGGGTGAGAAGTCCTTCGGCTCCGTCCGGGTCGAGGCGGTGACTTCCGTTTACGACGGGGACAGCTTCCGGGTGAACATCTCGGGCTGGCCCCCCATCATCGGCCGGCGGATTCCGATCCGGGTTGCCGGGGTCGACACCCCCGAGATGAAGGGCCGGTGCCCGAGGGAGAAGGAGCTCGCCCGCCAAGCAAAGCGATTCGTCGTCGCCGCCCTCCGAGGGGCGAAGGTGATCGAGCTTCGGAACCTTCGGCGGGGGAAATACTTCCGCATCGTCGCGGATGTCATCCTGGACGGGGAGAGCCTTGCGCCCATGCTGATTGCGAAGGGGCTTGGGGTCCCGTACAACGGCGGGAGGAAAACGCGGCCCTGGTGTTAGGGACTTCAACTAAAGGGCCGATTGGGAGAAGCCTTTATGATCGATGAATCAAATGAGAACCCCCTAAAGCCGAACGATGAAACTCCGATAGGTGAATCCAAGAAAGGCTCCAATCAGGAGAATGCAAAAGACACGAAAGCTGAATCAGATAAAGGTTATGAGACGGTAAATGGGGAAGCCGTAGAGAGATCCCCCGAGGACCTTAGAGAAAATACAGAGGTAGATTTATCGACAGGGGGAAATCGCTTATCTGCCCGAGGCATTGGTAATCTGCCCGAGGCATTGGTTTTTAAATGGACACTTATTGTAGCAGGGATTGCGGCCGTGATCTCAGCAATCGCCGGAGGAGTGAATTATTGCACCGCGATTCAATAGATGGAACTTGCAAAGGGCTCTTTAGAAATAGCCACTCGCCGGGAAAAAAGGGAAGGAAAATGGCTCATTGTGAAACTCATGAATCATCAAAACATTGGGTTCAGGGTTTTTCCTGTCGATAAAAGCAAAAAATTCTATGATTTAAAATCTCCGATCAGAAGTGTAAAATCGGCCGAAATGATATTCGGTATATGGAATATTAAAATCGACAACCAACTTCCATCAACGGCATTTCATGTTATCTTTGACCAAAAAACATCGGAAACTCAGTGGGTATCGGATTGGGCAAGCAGGGTGGAGGGGGGTTACGTAGGGCCTAACATGATAGGTCGCTTTCCAGGGAAGGCTTCTTATATTCTTGGAGACCTCACTGTGGATATATCCCCCGATCCAATAAGGGTTTATTGCGAGCAAAAAGACCCTTTTGAGTTTCATTTTTTCTATCTTGGTATGATCGAGAGGACAAGGAGGGCGAAACGTTTCCTACAGAAACGGTATTCAAGGGGCGGTGCTTAGCAGGCAAAGGAGGAAAATACATTTTCAAATTTCCCCTGACAGGCAAAACGCGTGTCCTGAATTAGTGGGCAGGGGTTTCTACTTTCATTCCGAAAATTTCCTGTTGTCGTTTACCCGGTAGGTCAAAGAGCCGGAGGTCCGGCGTTTCCCTCTGGGGATTTCTCCGTGTTCCCTCCGTTCTCAGCCACCATTCGGGCAACCTCCCCGGCCAGGTCAACCCGGTTGTCATCATAGACTACGAGGGTTTGTAAATCCCGGTGACGGGAGAAGCGTTGCACCTTCCGAACGTCCCCGCCGGTCACCTCCCGGGCCGCCCGGGCGGCCATCTCTTCTCTACTCAACCCAGCCGCGCTCATAATGCCCTCCTTCGACAATCCGCTGGACGAAGATCCCCGGCGTGTCCACGCGCTCCGGGTCCAGCGCGCCCACTTCGACCCGCTCCTCGACCTCGATGATGGTCACCCGCGCGGCGGCCGCCATGGGGGGGTTGAAGTTCCGCGCGGTCATCCGGTAAACGACGTTCCCCATCCGGTCCCCCCGGTGGGCCTTGAGGATCGCGTAATCGGCCGCGAGGGGGAGCTCCAGGACGTATTCCCGGCCGTCGATGGCGCGAACCTCCTTGCCCTCCGCCACCGGGGTGCCGACGCCGGTGGGGGTGTAGATCCCGCCCAGGCCGGCCGCCGCCGCGCGCATCCGCTCGACCAGCGTCCCCTGGGGAATCAGCTCGAGCTCCGTCTCCCCGGACTTCAGGCGCTCTTCAAACGCGTCACTTTGCCCGGGAACCGGAAATGAGGCCAGGATCTTCCGGACCTGGTTGTTCCGGAACAGCATAGAGAGGCCGCGCTCCATTTGGCCCGCCGCGTTCGAGATGGCGACGAGGTCCTTCGCGCCCTGATCGGCCAGCGCCCGGGTCAGGTTCTCGGCCACGCCCGCGTCCCCGAACCCCCCGAACATGATGACCGCCCCGTCGGGGATGTCGGCCACCGCCGCCGCGGAGTCGGGATAGACTTTATCGATCATGGGACCCTCTGTTGAATCCGGCCGAATCGGCGTCCCGCGAACATCCGCTGACCGAGAGGAGCGAACGAGGGAAACGCCTCCGGGGCCTGGCCGTTCATCAAAGGGATTTTCCCACGGATCAGACCGTGATGGAAAGGGCGGCGAGCGGAGGATCGCGCTCCGTCAACCCTTTAGGCGGGGTGAACCGCTGTTCCGCAACAGGTCCCCTTTTTGACCATCGTGAGGGGGGAGGGGAGGGCACAGGCATCAATAAGTTTTGGGGATTATAAAGGTTTTGACACCAATTGGGTGAGCTGTTGCACCACCAGGGGAAAGGGATCCTGGTGGCG
>JASLXW010000088.1 GCA_030740135.1 Nitrospinota bacterium | reverse complement strand
ACTGGCAGAAGACGAGCAGACCCTCGTTCGGCAGGGGGTTGTGCCGCTGGCCGAGGTCGCTCATGAGAATGCTGTTCCGCGCGCCGACCTCGCGGATGGCCGCCGCCATCCGGTCGATGCTCGCGTACCCCCACATCGGCGACACCGTGCAGTATCCCCATTCCGCCATCGCCCCCAGCCTGACCATCTCTTTCGTGAAGGCCACGTCCGCGCCGGGCACCTTGAAGAACGGGTG
Source organism: Nitrospinota bacterium (assembly GCA_030740135.1). The sequence goes on along the minus strand of JASLXW010000088.1, from coordinate 10,912 downwards.
GGTGAAGAGCATCTTCTTCACGCCCATCTCCTTTGCCCCTTTGAACAGGGTCCGAATCTCCTTCGGGTGAAGGTGGCAGGAGGCAAGCGCCACGTCGTACTGGGCGACAACCGAAAGAACATCCAGGGCCTCGGGCTTCAGCTTTCCCCTTTCGTTCACGGGGGAGATCCCCCCGTAGCCGCCCTTCACCACCCCCAGCCCCGTTGATACAACGGTCCTGGAAACGGCCTTTCCCCCCTTGCCGCCCGCCGGCTTCGCGCCGGAGGTCTTCTTCCCGGTCAGCCCGCCCTTTTGGACGTCGTACCGGCCGCGGGAGCCGTGGGCGACCGCGTGGTTCTCGGCGTCGATGGTGGGCATCCAGACGATCTTTCCGCCCGTCTTGCAGGCCGCCTCGGCCGCGCCGGCGTTGAGGCCACCGACGTAAAAGTTGAGAACGATGCCGCCGTACACCTCGATCCCCCCCAGGGTCCGGGTGACGGTCTGGGCGCGAGAGACCGTGCTTTCGTGATGGCACTTGATGACAATGCCCCTCATGGACTCGCTCATCGCGCCTTCGGCCACGCCCCAGTCGTCGGTGAGCCGGTCGAACAGGCAGGGATGGGGGTGCATGTGGATGTCGATGGCGCCCTCCAGCGAGATGAAATCCTTCGGCTGAAAATCAGACACAATCCGGCTCCTTTCCGGTGGGCGGGCGGTTGCACGCAAGATTGGAATCATAAAAGGCAAATCGCCGAATCCACATTGTACCGCATGCGGGCGCTCATCCGGAATCCGCCCCTCCGGCGGGTTCGATTCCCCTCCCCCAACCGGACGGGGCAGGTCCCGGACCCCGCCTACTGGATTCGCCGCCGGGGTCTCGCCGAGATCGTGGTTGACAGGATCCGTCCAATCCGGTTAGGGTCTTTGGAGATTCCTGCCGGAAAGAGGGAACGCGGTGATTCGGTCCAACCGGAGAATCCGCGGCTGCCCCGCAACTGTGAACGGGGACGAAACCCGCATTCGCCACTGCCCGACCCGGGTGGGAAGGCGCGGGAAGTAGGACGACCCGTGAGCCAGGAGACCTCCACCGGCATGGCCTGCAATGGATCCTTCCGAGGGGAAGGGGCGGGACATGACCATGGTTTCACCCACCAAGACCCCATTCGGCAGGGCCGGCTCTCTTGGCGGCCGCTCCCGGCGGTTGTTCATCCTGCCGCCGATCGCGCTTTTTCTGTTTCTCCTCGTCTTCCAGCTTCAGCGCTCGATCCGCTCGCTTCCGCCCGTCTGTCCCGCGTCCGATTCGAAGCCGGCCCGGATCGTCAGCCTCACGCTGGGAACGGATGAGATCCTCCTCGACCTCGTGGACCCCCGGCGCATCCGGGCCCTGACTTACATCTCCGTTCTCCCCGATTATTCCAACATCGTCGAACGGGCGCGCGCGGTCTCCCAACACATGGTCGGAAGCGTTGAGGAGATCCTCCGCCTCCGCCCCGACTTCATCCTGGCGTCCTCCATCAACCACACGGAGAAGCTCGAATCTCTACAGGCGTTGGGCTGTCGGGTGTTCACCGTCTCGGGCTTCGAATCCATCGCGGGGGTCCGGCGGAACGTGATGAAAGTCGCCGCCGCCCTCGGCGAGACCGGACGGGGGCTCGAGGTGGTCGGCCGAATGGACTGCGTCCTGCGGGAAGCGGACCGCCTTCGCCCGAAGGGGGCGAAAAAGCCGCGCGTCCTCTTCGCGGGTCCGAACGGATACAGCCACGGAAGCGGCACGACCACCCATGACCTGATCGTCCGCGCCGGGGGGATCAACGCCGCCGCCGGCCGGCTTTCCGGATACGGTCTGCTGTCCTGGGAGGAGTGGCTCACGCTCCGCCCGGACGTTATCCTGCGAACCTCCTACTCCCCGCTCGATCCGTTCCTGGTCGAGATCTTTCGCGCGAAGGGCGGGAAATCCGGTCCGGTGGAGGTCGTGATGCCCTTCAAGCTCCTCACCTCCGTCGCGCCCAGCTCGGTGAGGGCCGTCGGCCTATTGGCCGCCAAGCTCCGGGAGGCGGGGACCCGGCCATGAAAGCATCTATCATTTGGATCGGTCTGGCCGCGCTTGCCGGCGCGATCGTCCTGGGCGTCGCGAGCGGTCCTGTCCCGATCCCGTTCAGCAAGACCCTCAACACCCTGCTCTGGGCCGCCGGCGTCCCGGTGAACGCCCACCCGAGTCCGGAAGAGGCGGTCATCCTTCTCAAGCTGCGGCTCCCCAGGGTGCTGAAGGCCGCGCTGATCGGCGGGGGACTGGCCGTGTGCGGGGTCTGGATGCAGGCCGCGTTCCGGAACCCCCTGGCGGACCCGGCCCTGCTGGGCGTCTCCGCCGGAGGGGGGCTGTTCGCCGTTATCTCCATTTTCCTGGGCCTGACGTTCGCGGGGGTTTGGACGACGCCGATCGTCGCCGCCCTCGGAGGGTGGAGCGCCTCCGTTTTCGTCCTCGCCGTCGGGCGCGCAAGGCGGGAGGAGCACCTGCTCGTCCTCCTGTTGGCGGGCCTGGCGGTCAATTCCCTGGCGGGGGCGATGATTACGCTCATCCTGCTGCACACCCGGGAGATCGAGGGAATCCGGGCGATCCTGTTCTGGCTGGCGGGCAACCTGGAAGTCCGGAGCTGGACCGAGGTCGGCGTCCTGGCGACCTTCGTCCTCGCGGGCACGGCCCCCACCCTCTTCGCCGGCCGCGCCATGAACCTCCTGCTCCTGGGCGAGGACGAAGCCCGGAGCCTGGGCCTCCCCGTCCGCCGGTTCCGCATCGCGCTTTTGGGAATGAACGGACTGGTGGCGGGCGCGGCCGTGGCGTTCAGCGGGATCATCGGTTTCGTCGGCCTGATGGTCCCGCACATGGTTCGCGGGGTGGTCGGACCCGATCACCGCCGCCTGCTCCCCGCGAGCTTCGTGGGCGGGGCCGTCCTCCTGATCCTGGCGGACTGGATCTCGCGAACCCTCGTCAGACCTTTCGACGTCCGGGTGGGCGTGATCATGGCCCTTCTCGGCGGGCCGGCGTTCCTGCTTCTGCTTCTGAGGCAAAAGGGGGTGCGCGCATGACCGCCGCCTCCGGGCTCGTCGCGAGCGGAATCTCCGCGCGGTTGGGGGAGCGAACCGTCCTCCGGGACGTGGACTTGGCGGCGGCGCCGGGCCAATGCCTGGTGATCATCGGACCCAACGGGGCGGGCAAGACCTCTTTGCTGAAGTGTCTCGCGGGTCTCCTGAAGCCGGCCGCCGGGACGGTCGCCGTGGACGGGCGGGACCTTCTGTCCGCCGGGGAAAGGGAGCGCGCCCGGTGGGTGGGCTACCTTCCCCAGGAGACCCAAGTCGGCTTCCCTTTCACCGCCCTCGATGTGGTCCTGATGGGCAGACATCCCCACCTCGGCTGGCTGGACGCGGAATCCCCCCGGGACGTGGAGATCGCGCGGCAGGCCCTGGAGGCGTGCGACGCCGCGGCCCTGGCGGACCGGCCCGTCACGCGGATCTCGGGCGGAGAGCGGCGGCGCGTGTTCTTCGCCCGGACGCTGGCGCAGCGGACCCGGATCCTCCTGCTGGACGAGCCCACGGCCGATCAGGACCTTCATCACGCGCTGCGGCTTCTTGAATGCGCCCGCCGGGACGCCGACACCTGCGTGGTGGCCGTCCTTCACGACTTGAACCTGGCGGGCCGGTTCGCCGACCGGCTCCTGCTGCTGGATGACGGGAAGGTCGTCGCCCAGGGCGAGCCGGCCGAGATCCTCGATCCCGGGGTCCTCAACCCGGTCTACCGGGTCGCCGTTACAGTCGTCACGCACGGAAAACACCGGATCGTCTTCCCCGACAGGCTGCCGGATTCCCGGGCGAGGGATTGAACCTTGGCGGATAAAGAAAAGATCGTGCTCTCGTGGAGCGGGGGCAAGGACAGCGCGATGGCCCTGCATGAGCTTCGCCGGAGCGGCCGTTACGAGATCGTCTCGCTGCTGACCACAGTGGCCGAGGAGTACAGCCGCATCAGTCATCACGGAGTCCGGGCCGAGCTTCTGGAGCTACAGGCCGAGGCCGTCGGGGAGCCCCTCCACAAGGTCTATCTCCCGGCGCACACCACCAACGAGAAATACGAAGCGGTGATGGAGCGGACGATGCTGGATTACAAAGACGCCGGCATCCGGACGGTAGCCTTCGGGGACATCTTCCTGCGGGACCTGCGCGAATACCGCGAAAACAACCTGATGAAAGTCGGCATGGGGGCCATCTTCCCGATTTGGCTCCGGGACACGGCGGAGATGGTCCGGACGTTCATCGACCTGGGCTTCCGGGCGCGCCTGTCCTGCGTGGACAGCCGAAAGCTCGGCGAGACGTTCGCCGGCCGGCCGATTGACGCCGACCTGCTCCGCGACCTGCCTCCCGACGTGGACCCGTGCGGCGAGAACGGCGAATTCCACTCCTTTGTCTACGACGGACCCATCTTCGATTGTCCGGTCGGCGTCGCGCCCGGCGAGGTTGTCCTGCGCGACGTCCGCTACTTCTCGGACCTCCTGCCCGCCGGGAACCCGACGCCGGCGTCCGGGGCGAAAAGGGTGAAAGGAGGGCCGGCCGAATGACCTGATGGATGCACGTCTCCCCGGCGTCCCGCGCGGATCGCGCCCGGGCCGGGGAAAATGGAACCGTCTTGAGAAAGCAAACGAAGGATTTCCGCGGTCGGAACGAGGGAACGCGGTGAGCCGGAAGGACGGCGAACCCGCGGCTGCCCCGCAACTGTGAACGGGGACGAACCCCGCAGGGGCCCCGATGGGGTCCAACGCCACTGCCCGAACGGGCGGGAAGGCGCGGGAAGTAGGACGATCCGTGAGCCAGGAGACCTCCCCGGCCTCTTTCTGGGACTCTTTTCCGAGGGGAAAGGAACTGGAATATGAATCGCCGGGCCGACATCCCGATGAAAACGCTTCACCACCGCACCCGCCGTCTCCGTCGAAACCTCGTTTTCCGAATCGCGGCGTTTTGCGCGACTCTCTGGGCGGCGGCCCCCTGGGGCCTTCCTTCCGCGATCGCGCAGGAGGAAGTCGTCCTGCCCGAGTTGGTGGTCACCGCGACCCGGACCCCGGAGCCGCTGGACACGACCGGCGTTTCGATCACGGTCCTCACCCGGGAAGACCTGCGGGCGACCGGGACGGACGTGCGCGACGCCCTTCGGCTCGTGCCGGGGCTCGCCGTCGTCGGAGGGGGAAGCCGGGGCGCGACCACCTCGATCTTTTCGCGCGGGGGCGAATCGGATCACAACCTGGTCTTGATTGACGGTGTAAAGGTCAACAACGCGGGGGGGTTCTTCAACTTCAGCGGCCTGACCGCCGACAACATCGAGCGGATCGAGATCCTCCGGGGACCGCAGAGCGCCCTCTACGGCGCGGACGCCATGGCCTCGGTCATCCAGGTTTTCACCCAAAAGGGCCGGGGCGGCCCCACAGCGGACGCCTATTTCCGCGGCGGGAGCTTCTCGACGTTCGAGGAGGGGGGGGCCATCCGGTTCGGGGCCGGCGGCTTCGGCTTTTCCGCGGCCGTCGGACGGACGGACACCGACGGCATCCTGAAGGTCAACAACGAATATCGGAACACCACCCTCTCAATGTTGGCCGATTATTCGGCCGGGGACCGGTTCAAGGCCCAGGTGTCGACGCGTTATTCGGACTCCCGGTTTAATTTTCCGACCGGCGGCGCGGGCGATCGCTTCGACACGCCCGATCCCAACCAGCTCAGCGAGACCGAGCGGCTCGTCCTGAGCCCGAGGATCGAGGTCCGGGTCCTGCCGTGGTGGAGGCACGTCCTCCAGATCGGCTACGACCGGGAAGACCGGCTGTTCGACGATCCCGCGGACGCGGGCGTGGACCTGTTTGGGTCCTTCAAGTCCAGCACCCTGGAGCAGCGGGTCTCCGCGGACTACCTTTCGCATTTCGGTCCGTGGTCCCTCGGCCGGGCGGAGGTCCGGCCCACCCTGGGCTTCGCCGTCGAGCATGAAATCTTCGACCAGCGCTCCACGACCACCTCATTCGGGACGTCCACATTGACGGAAACCAACCTGAACCGGACGAACTTCGCCGTGTTCTCCCAGGTCCAAATTGCGGTCTTTGACCGCCTGTTCATCACGCCGGGCGTCCGGTTCACGGACAACGAGGATTTCGGCGACGCGACGAGCCCCAAGGTGTCCGCCGCGTACCTCATCCGGGCGTGGGGGACCAAGCTGCGGGCCGGCTACTCCCAGGGCACCAAGGCCCCGAGTTTCATCCAGATCTTCGGAGGGAGCGGCACTGTCGGGAACCTCAACCTCAAGCCGGAAAAATCCGAAGGCTTCGAGGTCGGGGTCGACCAGGACCTCTATCAGAAAAAAGTCCGGGCGGGTTTGACGTACTTCTACACCCGCTTCGATGACCTCATCGCCTTCATCGGCGGCCCCGGGTCCGACTTCCTGAACGTCCAGGAGGTGGAGGCGCGGGGACTCGAGGCCTCCCTTACGGTCTCTCCCGGATTCGGGTTGACCTTCCAGGGGGGGTACACCTACACCGATTCCGAAGTCCTGGACGCCGGCGGGGCCGGGAGCGCGGTGTTCACCGAAGGGGAGGAGGTCATCCGCCGGCCCAAGCATCGGGGCTCCATCCAGGCCGGTTACCGGGGCAAGCGGATCGAGGGAAGCGTGTCCGTCCTGTTGGTGGGCGAATCGAAGGACGTAAACTTTTCCACCTCCCCGTCCACGCGGGCAACGCTGGATGGGTACGGGCGCCTGGACCTCAGTCTGTCTTACCGGCTCCCATGGACGACACAGACCATCCGCGCGATGAAGCTCGAGGTCAGCGCGCAGAACCTGCTGGACAACGACTACGAAGAGGTGTTCGGATTCAGCGCGCCCGGCGCGACCGTCCTGGGCGGAATCCGGATGGAGTTCGGCCGCCGGAAGTAGGGACGGGGACGCGCGGATCCGGAACAGGGTTCAAAGGGGAGGAATTCCGGCTCGATCATGCGAAGCCGAACGATGTGGAAGATGCTCGCCGTCTCCGCCGGGATCCACGCCCTGGCGATCCCCTGGGCCGCCGGGCGGATGGAGATCCACGCGCCTGGGGCGCTACGCGCGTCCCGGGTCCGCGTAACCCTGGAGTCGATCCCCGCCGTCCGCAAAGTCCATGCCGCCCCGGAGGCCGAACCGCCCGGCCCCGCGGTTCGGAAAAGACGTGCACCCCCTCCCCCCCCCCTCCCCCCACCGCCCCGTGTGGTCAAGACAGCTCGTCCGGCGGCGCAGACAACCCGCCTACGCGACTCCGCCCCGGCGCGGCGCAAGCCGGTCCCGCGCGCGATGAAAAGGCCACGGCGCGCCCCGCCGCCAATCCCGCCCGCATCGCTGCCACCCGATCCTTTGGAGGCGACCTCGTTGCCTGAAAGGCCGGCCCGGTGGACGTACGCGTCTCCTCCGGAGCCCCGGCGCCGGGCCGAAAAGACCGGCCCTGTCCGGCGGCCGGGGGCGTCCGCTCCCCTCAATGTGTCGAAAATCAGGGCCCCTCTCCGTGTCCAACCGTCCGGCGCGGCGAGCCTCGAATCGTCCGTCCGGCGAAGCCCTTCCGGCGCGGGCGTGCGCGGGAGAACGCCCTTTCGGCTCCGCGCTTTGAGCCGGACGGCGCCCGTCTATCCCGCCGAAGCCCGAGAGCGCGGCGTCGAGGGAACCGTCCTCCTTCGGCTGAAGATCCTTTCGGACGGCCGGGTGGGGAAGGTCGAAGTGACCCGATCCTCCGGCTCCGCGCTTTTGGATCGGGCCGCGTCCCGGTCCGCCTCCTCCTGGCGATTCGCCTTCGACGGCGACCCGCCGCCGCTCGGCGCCTGGGCGAAGATCCCCGTGCGTTTCAAGATCGTCGGACGCTGACCGCCGGTTCCCGGCGCACCTTCCCGAAGCCGCGCTCACCTGACCTCGCGGGAAATTTGTTCGCTCTGGAGACCCGTTTTTATCATGAACGTGATCCAGGCCATACAACTGTTACAAGACGTAACACATATTGAGGGGTGTTATGAAACCAAACACCGGACAAAAGAGCCCCAAGACATTTCGCCCCGGCGCCGAGGGCCTCAAGCGGGTCTTGGGGGATTTGGAGGCGGACATCATGGAATTCGTCTGGAGCGCCGAAGAGCGTCCGCCCGCAAGGGAAGTCAGCGTCCGGGACGTGATGGACGGCCTGGGGTCCGATCGCGCCTCCGCCTACGCCACGGTCAAGACGGTCATGAACCGGCTCGTTGAGAAAGGTCATCTCATCCGCCGGAAAGAAGACCGCGCCTATGTCTACCGATCCTCGTCGAACCGTGCGGAATTCTGGAACCGGGTCTGCGGCGCCGTGCTCCAGGGTTTGATGGATGGATCGGACCGGGGGCTGGTGCTCTCCCACCTGATGGAGACCGTCACCGAAGAGGACGCGGAGAACCTGGACCGCCTGGCGGCCCTCATCGAGGCCAAGCGCCGGGAGCTGGGCCGGCCGACCGGGGGGCGGGAGTAAAGGTCATGCGAATCACCACGGCCCGCCGGAGCGTCCTTTGGATGGGATCGCTCGCCGGATTGGCGGGGGCCATTGCGGTCTGGGCGGTCCTGAGCGCCGGAGCCGTCTGGCAGCCTCCCGCGCCGATTGCGGCCATAGCCGAATGGGGACAAACCTGCCGGCGATTGGCGCGGCAGGGCGTCGCATTCGCCGGATCCTCGGCCGGAAGCCTGGGTCCGACGGTCGGCGTCTTCCTCCTCGCTTCGCTCGTCTACGGGGGCGTTCTCGGAGGCATGAGCTATGCCCGGACCCGGCGCTTTGTGAAGCGGCTGCCGATACGGGTATCCGGCGTCCCCGGAGCCGTCCTGGGGGAAAAGGCCCGGGGCCTGGTCGCCCGCGCGTCCATTCACATGGTCGAAGACCCTCAACCTTTCGCCTTCACGGCCGGTTTTCTTCGCCCGGCGGTTTATGTGAGCGAGGGGATGGTCCGGGAATTCTCCGGGGAGGAAATCCGCTCGGTTTTTCGGCACGAGGGCGAACATGTCTCCCGGAAGGACCCTTTCCGGAGTTGGGCGGCCGACACGCTGTCCCGGGTCCTGTGGTTTCTGCCCGTGGCCGGGCATCTTCGGAGAGAGTTTCTCGCCGCCGCGGAGGAAGAAGCCGATGACCGGGCCGCCGAAGGGGAGGACGGTCCGCTGGCCCTGGCCTCCGCTTTGATCAAGACCGCGCGCGGACAGGGACGGGACATCTACGTCGCGGCCCCCGGATTCGCCGGGGAGATCTCGGTCACCGAGCGGGTGGAGCGTTTGATCGACGGTCCGGCCGGCGCCTCCGGAGAAGCCCGTAAAGGATGGCTTCCGCTGCTGGCGCGCTCTGCGGGCGTGGTCGTCCTGCTTGCCGTACTTTCCCTGGGCGGGTCCGGTCTCGCGGCAAGGGAAGATGGGCGGGCGGAGGCGATTCCCGCGATGCCGGGTTGGATGATGAGTCCGGCAGCACAGCGGGAACATCCGGGGATGCGGAGAGACGGCCGGATGATGCGCCGCCATTTGGGACCGCCCCGTGGGATGCGGAAATGGATGGAGCAACGGATGAGAGGCGGGGGCCGGCACAGGTCTCCGATGAGGAAAGGGTTCCCGAAGGGCAGAGCGGGCATGGGCCCGGCCCGGTGACCCTTTATTTTGGCGCGGAGGTGTTACACCGCGTCACAGACAAGGAGGATCAAGCCATGAAAAAGACGCTTGTGATCGGTTTGGCCGTCGTTCTCGGCATCGGCCTGATCGGGTACGCCGTCGCGGACCCCGACCACGGGCGGGGACGAGGGATGGGCTCCGGACCCGGCTGGATGCATAGAGGCGGCGGCTACGGACCCGGATTGATGCACCGCGGCTCCGGCTATGGCCCGGGTTGGATGCACCGAGGCCCCGGAGTTGGACTCGGGTTCAACCCCTGCGGGCAGATCCCGGGGAAACCGGCCGGTGAGACGTTGACGAAAGAGAAGGCCGAGACCCTCGTCAAACAACAACTGGCCCGGCTCGGAAACCCGAACCTCAAGCTCGGCTCGGTGAAGGAGGAAAGGAAGCAAAGAACAGGCCAAAAATTTCTCACGGGCCGGGTTTCGTGGTGCCGGAGGCGGGATTCGAACCCGCACGGGCGCATGTCCCGGGGGATTTTGAGTCCCCTGCGTCTCCCATTCCGCCACTCCGGCACGCTTGATTTTAAACGACTTACGCTAACCCGCTTCGGCCCGATGGGTGCTACTGTCTTCCTGGGTGTCTTCTGCGCTGTCAAGAAGCGCCACCGCCTGGGCCTTGTGTCGGTCCGTCAGATGCGAATACCGCATGACCATCTGCATGGTCTTGTGACCAAGTAACTCTCGGATGGTATTTAGGTCCACGCCCTTCATTGCCAAGGCCGAAGCGAATTCATGCCGTGAATCGTGGAAGCGGTAGTCCTCGATACCCGCCCGCCTGACCGCGTTCTCGAAACCTGTACGGATGCTCCGTATCGCCTCCCCGTCCTGTGGTCGGCAGAACACAAATCCCCCGTCCAGGCGGTAAGGGATGCTCTCCAATATCCTCGGGCCGTTGCGTTCAGTGGGACCGTCCGCCCTTCACCGGATTTCGCTTCGCCGACTCGCAGGAAACCCCCTTTGAGGTCTGCATCCGGCCACCGGAATCGGAAAATCTCACCCTGTCTAAGGCCCGTGTAACGAGCGAAATCGTAAATCCGCCGGATACGGGGGTCCATCTCGGCCCGAAGCCGTTCCCGTTCTTCCGCTTCCAGGATTCGGCAACGAGCGTTATTCTCCTTCAAAAACTTGACCCTGACAACTGGGTTGCTCTCAGCCTTCCCGCTCTCAATGGCCCGATTGAACATCGTCTTCAAAAGCGCCAGTTCTCGGTTGACCGTCGCGGGCTTCTTCCCCTGGTCAA
>JASLXW010000087.1 GCA_030740135.1 Nitrospinota bacterium | reverse complement strand
CGCCCGTGATGTCGACGCGGGCGTCCGAGTTGGCGCCGCGAATGACCTTGTAGGGGACCTCCTCGATCTCGCGGCCGACTTCCTCATAGCGCCGCCCCATGAAGCGCTTGATGGAGTAAACGGTGTTCGTCGGGTTGGTGATGGCCTGCCGCTTGGCCACCTGGCCCACGAGCTTTTCCCCGTCCTGCGTGAACCCGACGACCGAAGGGGTGACGCGGCTCCCCTCGGCGTTGGTGATGACGGTCGGGTCGCCCCCTTCCATCACCGCGACGACGGAGTTGGTTGTCCCCAAATCGATGCCGATCACCTTGCCCATCTTTTCAATCCTCCTCGGGTTTTGAACGTTCCGGTTTTTCTTGATCCTCGTGAATGACGACCGCGACGCTTGGCCCGCCGCCCGGCGTCATTTGGCTTTCACGGTGTGTGTGGCTTCGCTTCGCGTTTCCCCGGCGGGCGTCTCCCGGCCGGCAATCTCGAACGTCAGTTGTTCCCCGTCCTCCGAGGCGTCCGCCTCGATGACCGCGCCCGGACCGAAGTCCCCCTCCAGCAGCCGCAGCGACAACGGGTCCTCGATCCTTCGCTGGATGGCCCGCTTCAGGGGCCGGGCCCCGAAGGCGGGATCGTATCCGTCCCGGGCGATCAGGGCCTTGGCCGCGTCGGTCAGGACCAGGCCCATGTCCCTCGCGGCCAGGCGTTCGCGGAACCGGTCGAGCTGGATCTCGACGATGCCGCGAAGGTGCTCCTCCGACAGGCCGCGGAAGAAGATGACGCTGTCCACCCGGTTCAGGAACTCGGGCCGGAAGGCCGACCGCAAGGCCCCCTCCAGGCGTCTTTCCATTTCCAGCCGGGCCGCGTCGCCGATCGACGTCAGGTCCTGAATGAGGTCGGTTCCGATGTTGCTCGTCATGATGATCACCGTATTCCGGAAATCGACCGGCCGGCCGTGGGAGTCCGTCAAGCGCCCCTCGTCGAGAAGCTGAAGCAGGACGTTGAACACGTCGGGGTGCGCCTTTTCAATCTCGTCGAACAGGATGACGCTGTACGGGCGGCGGCGCACGGCTTCGGTCAACTGTCCCCCCTCGTCGTATCCGACGTATCCGGGCGGCGCCCCGATCATCCGGGCCACCGTGTGTTTCTCCATGTATTCGGACATGTCGATGCGGATCATGGCCCGCTCGTCGTCGAACAGGAAATGGGCCAGGGACCGCGCCATCTCGGTTTTGCCGACGCCGGTGGGACCGACGAAGATGAACGAGCCGATGGGCCGGTCCGGATCGGAGAGGCCGGCCCGGGACCGCCTGACGGCGTTGCTCACGGCCGCGACCGCCTCGTCCTGCCCGACCACGCGCTCCTTGAGCCGGGCTTCCATGTGGACGAGCTTGTCCTTCTCGCCTTCGAGCATCCGCGACACCGGGATCCCGGTCCATTTGTGGACGACCTGGGCGATGTCCTCCTCGTCCACGTCCTCCTTCAGCATGACCTGATCCGACTGGGCCTCGGCCAGCTTGTTCCGCGCGTTTTCGAGATCCTTTTGGAGCGACGCGATGACCCCGTAGCGGAGCTCGGCCGCGCGCCCCAGGTCGCCGGACCGCTCGGCCTGCCCCTCTTCGAGCCGGGCGCTTTCGATCCGCTCCTTCAGCTCCCGGATCCCCACGATGACCTCTTTCTCCCGAAGCCAGTGGGCCTTCATCCGGTCGATCCGCACGCGCAGGTCCGCCGCTTCCTCATCGATGACCCGCAGCCGCTCCTTGGAGGCCGCGTCTTCTTCCCGAAGCAGGGCTTGCTTCTCGATTTCCAGGGTGCGCAGCCGCCGCTCCACCTCGTCGATGGGCGAGGGCATGCTGTCGATCTCGATGCGTAGCCGGGAGGCCGCTTCGTCCATCAGGTCCACCGCCTTGTCGGGCAGAAACCGGCCGGTGATGTAGCGGTTCGAGAGGTTCGCGGCGGCGACGATCGCGCCGTCATGGATCCGCACGCCGTGGTGCACCTCGTACTTTTCCCGCAAGCCCCGCAGGATGGAGACGGTGTCCTGCACGCTCGGCTCCGCGACCAGAATCGGCTGGAACCGCCGCTCGAGCGCCGCGTCCTTCTCCAGGTGTTTTCGGTATTCGTCCAGGGTGGTGGCCCCGATGCAGCGAAGCTCGCCGCGCGCCAGGGCCGGCTTCAACATGTTCGAGGCGTCCATGGCCCCTTCGGCCGCGCCCGCGCTCACCATCGTGTGAAGCTCGTCGATGAACAGGATGATTTCGCCCCCGGCTTCGGTGATCTCCTTCAGGACGGCCTTCAGGCGGTCCTCGAACTCGCCCCGGTACTTCGCTCCCGCGATCAGGGCGCCCATGTCCAGGGCCACGAGGCGCTTGTCCTTCAAGGATTCGGGAACGTCGCCGTTGACGATCCGATGGGCGAGGCCCTCGACGATGGCGGTCTTGCCGACCCCCGGCTCGCCGATGAGGACCGGGTTGTTCTTCGTCCTCCGGGAGAGGACCTGCATGACGCGGCGCTCTTCCTCGTCGCGGCCGATGACCGGATCGACCTTGCCCCGGCGGGACAGGTCGGTCAGGTCGCACCCGTAGCGCTCAAGCGCCTGATATTTCTCTTCCGGGTTCTCGTCCGTGACGCGCTGGGCGCCCCGGATCTCGGAGAGGGCTTTCAGGATGTATTCCCGCGTCGCTCCGCCGGCTTGAAGGATCCGTCCCGCGTCGCCCTCCGTCTGATCCGCCAGGGCGATGAGGAGGTGTTCCACACTGATGAACTCGTCCCGCATCCCGGCCGCCTCTTTCGCGGCGGCGTCCAGGGCCTTTTTCAACCGCTGGGAGACGTATCCCCCGTCGGCGCCGGTGACCCGGGGCAGTTTCGCGACAGCCTTTTCGGCCTCGGCTTCGGCCTCCTTTGGAGAAAAGCCGATGCGGGTCAGAATGGCCGAAACCAGGCCGTCCGGCTGACCGACGAGCACGGACAGGAGGTGTTCCGGTTCGACGGCCTGATGGCCCTTTTCGTCGGCGAGGCTGTGCGCCGCCTGAAGGGCTTCCTGGGTTTTGATGGTGAAATTGTCTAAACGCATATCGGTTGTCCCGCCACCCCCATTTCCGGCCTCATCGGCGCGTCTCGCATGGTTGAAACCGCAGGGCGGATAAAATCTTTGGGTCCGCGCACGGTTTTTCACCGGAGGGGGACATGGGAAATCTCGTTTGTATTCGCTGATGGGAATTTATAATCTTAGTGCATTAATGTCAAGTAATTTGATTCGATTTAAATAAAAAAATGTTGCCATTTCAAGTTTGCGAACATTATTTCAATGTGTTACGGGCGTTTTAGTATCATAAAGACGGGCGCCGAATTACTGTCCGGCGAGTTCGCCTTCCCGAAATATCCTGTGACAAGCTCCGCAGGCGAGCCGAAAATGTCCCCCCCCCCCCCGAGCGATCATTCCCGCGCGGCCTGCTCCCGAGCCGTCATTCCCGCGCAGGCGGGAATCCAGGGTTTTGAGCTGCGGGTCCATCCTCCTGCCCACGCGATCATTGCGTTGAGAAGTATACGAGAGGGAGAAGGGCCTGCGCGCAGCCGGAAGTCGGATTGATTGGGGCCTAATCTGAAGCACTTCTGGATTCCCGCCTGCGCGGGAATGACAATCGGGGGGCGTTGCGTAATGATGGCGGGCTGTCAAGGCTCAGGGGATCGCTCATCAGGGCGGGAATCACGACTGATCCTTCGGGTCTCGTTGCTTCAAGCACCGAAAACCGGGGAAGGCTCAGACTTGCGTCCCCTTGACTCGACCTTGCGGCTTGATAAAACTGAACCCGGCGGGAAAATTCGCCCGTGTCCGAATTTCGATGGGACGACTCATTCATGAAGAAGCTCGCCGCCCTTTCAGCGCTCTGCCTCCTGACCGCGCTCCTGCCCGCGGCCGTTCCGGTTTGGGGGTTTCAAAAAGTCCGGGGCGGATACCGGGAGGTCGCCGTTGAAAACGGAGGCGTCATCTCCGGCGTGGTGAGGTGGTCGGGCCCCCGGCCCGTCCTTCCGCCCTTTCCGGTCAACCGGGATGAGGGCGTCTGCGATCGGGGTGGGTCCGAGAAAAAGATTTCCCCCCGGCTCGTGATCGGCCCGGGAGACGGCGTGGCCAACACGGTCGTTTATCTCTCGAAAATCGCCCAAGGGAAGCCGATGGGGCCGCGCGGGCTCCGGCGCGCCAGACGGTGGGTCATCCGGGGATGTGAATATCGCCCGCACGTCCTCATCGCGCCCGTGGGCGCTTATCTCGCCATGCTCAACGAAGACCCCGTGTTTCATAACATCCGCATGTTCGGCGCGGCCGCGTACAACCTGCCCATGCCCGAGAAGGGCACGCTGTTCGTCAAGCCGCTTCCTCGGGCGGGATTGATCACGGTGCGAAGCGACGCCGGCCACGGCTGGATGAGCGGGGTGATCCATGTGGCGGAACACCCCTACTTCGCCGTCACCGACGCCGAGGGCAGGTTCTCCCTCACGGAAGTTCCCCCGGGAACGTACACCGTCATGGCCTGGCACGAGGGCTGGAGGGTCAAGCGCGTCATACCGAAGGGCGGAAAACCGGCCTTCTACGAATTCGAAAGGCCCGTCGTTCTCTCAACCGATGTGACGCTTCCGGCCGGGGGCGGACGGAAGATCGAGTTCAGGCTTTTAGAAAGTCGCTGAACCCCGCCCGGGCCGTCACGGGGGAAGCGCGTTTAGAACCTATCTCAAAATGGGTAGTGCCTTAACCGTCATGCCCGCATGTCGTAAGCGGGCATCCGGAAAAGCTTGAAAACACTGGATTCCCCCTCCCCGATTAAGGCCCTCGGGGACAAGCTTCGCGGGAATGACGAAAAAAGGCCAAGGAGTGTGAAATGGGATTTTGAGGTAGGTTCTAATCTCGTCCGGCTCACCCCTCGGGGCCGACCGCCTTCCGGTGATACGTCCCGTCGATGTACTTCTCCGCCGGGGGAACGGGCGTCGCCAGATGGCCCATTTCGGCCCTGAGGTCCAGCGCCGCGGCGATGCCGGCAACGTTGAGCTCGGCCCGGGGATAGAGACCCTCCTCCGGGTCCAGAAGCACCGCCAGCGTCCGCTCCGCGGCCCGCCCCTCGATTCCGCTCTTCTCCGTCAAAAGCTCGAGGCAGGCGCCCCGGTTGGCCGGATCGAAGCACCACGCCGTGGCCTCGACGTAGGCCCGAATGTACCGGACGAGGGTGTCCGCGCTCTCCTTCGCCCAAGCCCGCCGGGCCGCGCCGCACGTTGCCTGGTAGACGGGAATGATCTCCGACCCCCGGGCCACGACGTGACAGCCCGCATCCATGGCTTCGCCCACGAAGGGTTCGGTCAATAGCGTGCCCGCATGGGTTCCGTCCAGAAGCGACCGGCACCGGCTCTCCCACCCCCCAACCTCGACGAGGTCGTACTCGTCCGGGCCGATCCCGTTCATGCGGAGCATCTTTTCCAGGATGAATACAAATCCGGTGACCTTCGAGTCCACGGCCAGGGATTTCCCCCGGAAGGACTCGATGTCGGCCGACCCGGGCGCGCCCACCAGGCGCAGAAGACCGCTGTGCAGGCCCATGAAGAGGAAGATGTCCGAGCCGCCGGGCAGGCCGAGGGTCCGCCCCTCGACTTCGGCGATCACGTCATCGGCCGAGGTGTGGCCGATCTCGAAATCTCCGGCTTCGAGACCGTCGATCAGAAAGGTGGAGTTCGGGGTGTAGGTGACGTCCACCTCGATGCCGTGGCGGGCGAAGCCCCCATGGGAGGCGGCTACGTGGACGGGAAGGTTGTATCCGGCGCCGAACTGGATCAGGCGCAACCGGTTCAAAGGGCTCATTCCTTGGGGAGCGGCTTCCCCGCTTTCAGCGCCTTGCCCTTCTTGCCCAGCGCCAGCGATTCCTCCACGAAGGCGGAGTCGTCCCGCTGCGTGCCGAGTTTGTAGAGGATGCCGGACGCCTCCTCATAGGCCTCGTACCGGTTCGGATTCAGGGCGATCGACTGCTTGTACTTCGCGACGGCGTCCTCGGGCTGTTTGTTGCTGGCCAGCGCGCGCGCCCATTCGAAATAGATATCCGGGTTGTTGGGCTGGAGCTTCGCCGCCTGCCCGAAGCGCGGCATGGCCTCATCGAAGCGGTTCAGCTTGACCAGGGCCTTGGCGAGCTCCAACTGGTAATCGAACCGCTGCCCGTCGAGATCGCCCGCCTTCTTGAAGCTCGCCGACGCCGCCGTCCAATTGCTCAGCTTGGCCTGGGCCCGCCCCAGGTCGAAGTGGGCCTGGCTGAGGTTGGGGTTGATCTGCGCGGCCCGGGCGAAGAGCTGCACGGCCCCGGCGTAGTTCCCGTCGCGGAACGCGGCAAGACCCTTTTTGTACTCGCCCATGCCGCTCAGGGGTTTCAGGACGAGCTCGCGCTTCTTCCCCTTCTCGAGCGGGAAGTCCTCGTTCAGCGTCTCGTATCCTTCCTTCTCCACCCGGACGCCGACAAACTTGCCTTCCAGGAGGGCGGGCACCCGGTCGAACAAAACGCCGCCGTCGCTCTTGGACCGCCTTCGGGGCGTCCGTTTGTCGGTGTTCAAGGTTACGATCGCCCCCTCGATCTCTTTGCCCTTGGGATCGACGACCCTCGCCCGGATCACCATGAACGCCCGCCGGAGGCGGATCTCGAACGGGTCCATGGCGGCGGTCAGTCTTTCCGTCCGGACGAATTCCCGGTAACCCCGCATCTTGATCCGGAGCTTGACTTCCTTATTGATGTTGGATTTCAGGGGTTTCAGGAGGAACCGGCCTTCGGATTGGCTCCTCTCGCTCACCACCGGGGTGGTTTCGAGAAGCACCTGCGCCCCTTTGAGCCACTTGTCGGATTCCGAATCGCGAACCCGCCCTTTCAAGGGAAACCAGTCCCGCTTCGGCTCCAACCCGATCCGGAGCGCGCCGGTGGATTCGGCGAGGGCGACCTGAGACTTGGTGAACGGCTCGTACTCGCCTTCCTTGGTCACCCGAAGGGTGGGCGCCTTGCCCTCGTCCATGCCCCGGATCGTAAAGCGGAATGTCCCGTTGGCGTCCGTCGTCGTGTACCGCAGGGGGGCGAGGTTCAGCTCGACGGTCGCCCCTTGGATTCGCTTGCTGGTGTTTCCTTTCTCGAACACGTCTCCGCTCAGGACGAACTTCTTCGCCGCCTGGGCGGGATCGAATGTGCCCGACGCGACGCCCGCGGCGCCGGCCACCATCTGGGCGTACTGTTCTTTGGTGATGAGCTGGTTGGCATAGGCCTCGCAGATTCGCCAGACGATGATGTCGAAATCGGCCGCCTTCGGAGAGACCTGCCGTATCCGCTGCCACTTGGTCTCCGCCGAGACGCTGCCCTTGACGATGCTGAGGACGCTTTTGAACGAGCCGCTCACGGCGAAGACGCGCTTGGCCTCCTCGCCGGGAGGGTTGCATTTAATCTTTTTGCCTTGAACTTCCCTTTTGATGGCCTCCTGCTGGGCGGCGCAGCTCGTTAAAAAAAACAACCCCGCCCATGCGAGGACCAGCGCTTTCCTTGCGGGCTTTTTGTACATGGCCGGCGTCCTTTCCGAAATCGGCATGTCCTCGGAATCCACGCGAGGAGATGAAAGCAAATTATACGTCCCGATGGAAAACCTCCGCAAGACCCAATCCGGCCGGGACCCCGGGGGCGCGAAACTCCGCCGGTTCCGATCCGGCCCCGGAGGGTGTCCGCACCCTCCCTCCCGATTTCCCTTGCGGGCGCCCGGCGGGGTTGCTATAAATTGACTGCCGATAAGACGTTACATGATGTCGCTGGCCCGTTCCGACCTTTGCCGCGCGCTCTCTTTTTCAAGACATGGAATCCATCGGACAAAACCTGGAGCGTGTTCGGCAACGCATGGCCGATGCCGCGCTTCGGGCCGGCCGGGACCCTTCTTCCCTCAGGCTTGTCGCCGTGACCAAAACCGTCGCCGCCGAAAAAGTGCTGGAGGCGATTTCGTCCGGCGCGGACCTCCTGGGCGAGAACCGCGTCCAGGAGGCGATGGAAAAGGCCCCGGCCGTCCGGCGGGCCCTCGAATCTTCCAATTCCGGCGCCGCGGCGCCCCGTTGGCATTTGATTGGACACCTTCAACGCAATAAAGTTCGCCATGTGTTCGGCCTGTTCGAGGCCATCCATTCGGTGGACAGTCTCCGGCTCACCGAAGCGCTGGAGACCCGCGCCGCCTCCCGGGACGAGGGCATGAGGGTTTTCGTAGAGGTGAACGTTGCGGGCGAGGCCGGGAAGAACGGCTGCCGGCCCGAAGAAGCCGAGGGTATGGCCGCCGCCGTGGAGCGCAGTCCTCATCTCACCCTGGAGGGGCTCATGACGATGCCCCCCTTCGCCCGGGACCCGGAGGACAGCCGTCCGTGGTTCCGGAAGCTCAGAGAGCTGCGGGACAGGCTTGCGGACGCCGCGTGCGCCGGGCTTGGGGAATTATCCATGGGCATGACGGCCGATTTCGAGGTCGCCATCGAAGAGGGCGCCACGGTGGTCCGCGTGGGGTCCGCGATATTCGGATCGAGAAATTGAATCGGCGGAAGGCGGGGGAAGCCTCCATGGCCAAAACGCAAAGAGCCCGGAAAGCCGGCCGCTCCGGCGCGCTGAAGACGGCCGGCATCGCGTTCATCGGGGGGGGGAACATGGCGGAGGCCCTGATCCGGGGCCTCCTGGAAGCCGGCATCGCCGGGGCGGGGTCGATCTGCGTCTCGGACGTGGCGGCCGACCGGCTGACGCACCTCCGGGATCGATACCGCGTCCGGACAACGGCCGATAACGCCGAAGCCGCCGGGCGGGCGGACATCGTCTTCCTCGCGGTCAAGCCCCAGAACATGGAAGAGGCCCTGGAAGCCGTCGCGCCCGGCCTGAAGGATTCCTGCCTGGTGGTGAGCATCATGGCTGGCGTCCCGACGCATAAGATCGAGGACCGGCTCGGCGGAAAGGGGCGCGTCGTCCGGGTGATGCCGAACGCGGCCGCACTGGTGGGGCAGGGGGCGGCCGGCGTCGCCGGGGGGAAGCGCGCGCGCGGACGGGATGTCGAGACGGTGGTCGGCCTGCTGGGTTCGGTCGGACGGGCCATCGTGGTGAACGAGGCCCAGATGGACGCCGTGACCGGGCTTTCCGGAAGCGGCCCGGCCTACGCGGCGGTGGTCATCGAGGCCCTGGCCGACGGGGGTGTCCTCATGGGGCTTCCCCGCGAGACCGCCTTGAGGCTCGCGGCGCAGACCGTCGCCGGGACGGCGGCCATGGTCCTGGAAGCCGGCGAGCACCCGGGGCGCATCAAAGACCAGGTGGCCTCTCCGGGCGGGACCACCATCGAGGGGCTCGCCGCCCTGGAAGACGGCGGGCTGAGAGGCATCCTCATCCGGGCGGTCGAGGCGGCGACGTTGCGGTCCAGAGAGCTGGGAAGAAAGGGGTAGGGGAAAAGAATGTTTGTCCTGGGCAACCTTCTAGGGGCCGTCGCTTTCATCCTTGATTGGGTTCTCAACATTTTTCTCTGGATGGTCATCATCCGGGTCATCCTCTCGTGGGTCGGGGACCTGCCGTCGAATTACCAGGTCCGGATCCTCATGCAGACCGTGGCCGACATCCTGGACCGCTTTACGGAACCGGTCCTGGCCCCCATCCGTTACAGGTTGCCGCCCGGTCTGGGCCTGGACATCTCTCCCATTGTGGTGATGTTGGCCGTTTATTTCCTGCAAATATTTGTGGTGCGTTCATTGCAACAAATGGCGGCGAGCCTACAATAAGTAGAGATGGAGCGGCCGGCGTCCGCCGAAGGGCGGTCCGGCCGGATTTTGAGCCAAGGAGGCAGATGAATGAAAATCGCCCCCATCGACATTCGCCAGCAGCGCTTTTCGGTCAAGTTCCGGGGCTTCGATCCCCGGGAAGTGGACACCTTCCTTGAAATGGTGGCCGATGAGCTGGAAGACATGGTCCGGGAAAACAACCGGTTAAAAGAACACCAGAAGAAGCTGGAAATGCAGATCCAAGAGCTGGGCGCGAACGAGGCCGGCGTCAAGAAGACCCTCCTGGCCGCCCAAACGCTCAGAGAAGACATTTCGAACAACGCCAGGAAGGAAGCGGAGCTGATCATCCGCGACGCGCGCTCCGAGGCCAATGAGATCATCGGGTCCATGAAGGAAGCCTCCACCGAAACCCGGGATGATCTGGTCGCCCTGGCGCGCAGGAAGAAACAACTGATTTTGAACATGCGCTCAATGATGGAGACGCATCTGCGCATGCTGGAAGCGGAAGAGAGGAGCGACGCCCTGGTCGACGAAGACAGCCGGCCGGCCGGGGCCGGCGCCTCCGAAAATCCGTCCCCGGGGAGGCCCCGGAAGGTGGAGGGTCATGAGTCGGGTTCTTCTTCGCCCCTGAAAGCCGAACAGGCGATGGGGCCGTCGGGTCCCGAGGCCCCCCTCTCCGTGTTCATCCAGAGCGAACACCGAGCGGACGGCTGAGATGTCCCGCGCGGACGTCTCGCCTTCGTTCCTCCAGGAGACGCCGGACGGCGCCATTCTCCTCAGGGTCCGGGTTCATCCCAGGGCCTCGAAGGTGTC
This sequence comes from Nitrospinota bacterium, assembly GCA_030740135.1. The sequence goes on along the minus strand of JASLXW010000087.1, from coordinate 621 downwards.
CGTGGGGCCGGCCGGGGAAGGCGTTCTTCCCGTCCGTTTGACCGCGCCGCCGGTCGACAACGCCGCTAACCAACAGTGCATCCGGGCCCTCGCCGACGCCCTGGGGGTTCGGCCCCGCCAGGTCGCCATTGTCTCCGGCCACAAAAGCCGTGAGAAGCGGGTCCGGGTGGAAGGCGTCGATGCGCGCCGGATTCGGGAAGCGCTGGAGATTTGACTCTCTGTTTGAATTAAATCCCATCGAGGGATTTGACATTGAAAAAATGGTCTTTTTGGGCAATATTTATCGGTGAAGACGAAGAAACCTGACTTCTGAAAAGGTACCTCCCCGCCGAAAGGACCCCAAGGGGGTCGGCTGAACAAGCTAGGCGGGGAGGTCGCACGTTAGGTGACAGTTGGCTACCCTTTACGTCCATCTGGATGAATCAGGCAATCTAGGCTTCAACGTAAAAGGCACCCGAAATTATGTGTTTGCTGTCGCATGGACTTACGACCCGGCTCCTCTCGCGGCTAAGCTAACCGAAATTCGTTTTGCGCTATTGAAAAAGGGGATTATAAAGGTTTTGACACCAATTGGGTGAGCTGTTGCACCACCAGGGGAAAGAGATCCTGGTGGCGGTGATT
>JASLXW010000086.1 GCA_030740135.1 Nitrospinota bacterium | reverse complement strand
GAAACTATTGGATTAAGGTCTCAAGCGAAGCGCGGAGTTTGTCATCTGACAGCGTAGCAAGGCAATCAGATACACATATACCAATGTGTCTTATTACTTGAAATATTCATTCAAAAACTTATCTACTTCTGTCATCGATCGATCGAAGGCAGTCACCGGATTGTCACCACTTTTGGACAAAAAAATCTTGTCAAGCCGCTTAGCCGCCGCCTGAGTTGCCGAATCGAAAAACCCACCGTAATCATCCATCGTCGTCCGGATGCTCGCGTGCCCCTCATCTCTCGAAGCTAATTCGGGTGTCCGCAATCTTTCTCCTTCTTGTTCCCGATCTTCATTCCTCCGGCATCTCCAGCATCTTCCGCATCACCGCTTCGGTCAGGTTGCCGCCTGTGACGAGGGCGATGGTCTTGCAGGCGGTGTCCACCTTGTCCGTCAGAAAGGCCGCCGGGGCGACGGCGCCGGCGGGCTCGGCCAGGACCTTTCCCCGGAAGAGCAGGGTCCGGAACGTGGAGGCGATGTCAGCCTCGGCGATCAACACAATTCCGTCCAGATACTTCCGGATGTGGCGGAAGGGAAGGTCGCCCGGACGTCTCGGCGCGAGGCCGTCGGCGATGCTGTCCCAATCGTCGATCGTCACCGGCTCGCCCCGCTGGAGGGAAACATACGCTGCGTTGGCCCGCTCGGGCTGAACGCCGATGACCTTCACCCCGGGGCGCGACTCCTTCACGGCGGTGGCAATTCCCGCGGCCAGGCCCGCGCTGCCGACCGGGACCAGGACCTGCTCCACGTCCGGAAGGTCCTCGAGGATCTCCAACCCCAGGGTGCCGTGTCCGACCACCGTCATGGGGTGCTCCCACGTGTCGATGGCCGTCATCCCCCGTTCACGGGCGATGCGCTCCACCGTGGGTTGGCGGTCGAGGGTGTCCCGGCAAAAACAGACTTCGGCCCCGTAACCCCGCGCGGCATCGATCTTGTACGGGCTTGTCCCCTCCGGCATGACGACCACGACCGGCACGCCCATGGAAGCCCCGGCATAGGCGAACGCCTGAGCGAAGTTCCCCGATGAGCTCATCACCACCCCGGCCGTCCGCGCTTTCGGCGAAACGGCGTTCAGGATGCTGAAGGCAGCGCGGGGTTTATAGGCGCCGGTGACCTGGAGATTTTCGGCCTTGACGAAGAGACCCTCGCGGCCGGTCTCGGCGGGGTCCCCTCCGATGGGGAGGATGGGCGTCCGCCGGATGAAGGCGGGTAGATTCTTGCGGCTCTGTCTGATCTCATCCAGTGTGATGAGACGGCTCAAACCGGGATTTCCCAAATGACTCCAGTTTTGCAATCCTGCAATCCGCAAATGACATCAGGGTCCCCAGTTTACCACTGATTCACCCTCTCTTTTTTGAACCAATCCGGAACCATCCAATGAGGACGGGGTCAGGCCTCACATTCAAATTCCCGCGGGGAAACCCCTGCAAAGCTTAGGCGAACTCGGCTGGATTCTGATGTTCAAAAAAAGACCCAATCGAATCGCCTTATTTCACGTGTCCTCTTCTTGGGTTTATCCGCGAAACATGCCAAAGTGGCAGAATCAGAGATCGTTCACGAATCACGGAGGGAGGTCCATGTCGAGAATTCTGACGGTGGGCGGCGCACAGCTTGGACCGATCGCACGGAACGAGTCACGCAGGTCCGTGGTCAAGCGGATGCTCGCCCTCTTGCGGGAGGCCAAGGAGCGGGGGTGTGGGCTTGTCGTTTATCCCGAACTCGCGCTGACGAGCTTTTTCCCACGCTGGCAGATCGAGAATGAGGAAGAACTGAACGGTTTTTATGAGCGTGAGATGCCCAACGAGGAAACCCACCCGCTTTTCGAGGAAGCGGCGCGGCTTCAGATCGGCTTTCATCTGGGGTTCGCGGAACTGACCGAGGAAAACGGGAAATCCCGCCGGTACAATACCGCCATCCTCGTGGACCCGTCAGGCCGCATCATCGGCAAGTACCGCAAGATCCATCTTCCGGGCCACGCGGAAGAGGACCCCAAACGCATGTTTCAGCACCTCGAAAAGCGCTACTTCGATGTGGGGAACCTCGGCTTCAAGGTCTGGAAGGCCATGGGCGGATTGATCGGAATTCTGATTTGCAACGACCGCCGCTGGCCCGAGGCTTTTCGCGTCCTGGGGCTGCAAGGGGTCGAACTGGTCCTCATCGGCTACAACACCCCCACGCTGAACGGTCTGCTGTTTGAGCCGCCGCACCTGCGCGCCTTTCACAACCACCTCTCCATGCAGGCGGGGGCCTACCAGAACGGCACGTGGGTGGTCGGTGTCGCCAAGGCCGGCCGGGAGGAGGGGGTCGATATGATGGGTCGCAGCGTCATCATCTCGCCGACCGGCGAAATCGTGGCCCAGAGTCTGACACTGGAAGATGAATTAATCGTGGCGAAATGCGATCTGGAAGCCGGCCGGTACCTCAGAGAGACCACATTTGATTTCGCCGCCCACCGCCGTCCTGAGCACTATGGCCTCATCGTTGAAACAACCGGCGCCGTGCCGCCAAAATGAATCGGGCCGATGATTCAAGGCTTTCTGATTCGACCGGCAGTCATGAGGTCTGGGGTTCGATCCCCCACAGCTCCACCATTTAATTTCAATGTGTTAGCGAAATCCATTATCTCCCTACCGCTTCATCTGCTACCACTTTGCTACCATTCTCTTCCAAAAACACGGCCTGAAGGCGCTTTGAAGCCTCTGGATTCTCACCCCTCAGCAAGTGTCCATACGATCCATGATTGTCCGGATCGAGGTATGTCCAAGCTGTGTCTGAGCATACTTCGGATTCGGTTCCGCTTCAATCAGCAAGGCGGTGAAGGAATGCCGGGTCGCACGACGCCATTTTGCGCAAAAAGCCTTCAGTTGGGACCAAACAGTTCGCGACTATGAAGCCGTTGCCGACCTTCTCGATCGCTTCACAGGCTCTAAAGAGGAAACGGACGCGTACATTACGCTTCTTACGGTGCAGACAAAACAAAGAGTTGAACGGTGGGAAGCAGAGATCGAAGCTGTGGCAGAAGCCTTGTTGGAGAGCGAAACACTTTCGGGGAAACAGGCGAAGGAGATTATCGCCCGGACATACCGACGGAGGTTTGAGAAATTTAAGTCAGGTTGGCGGGCGATGTGGAAGTCCTAGTGAACAAGTGTAGGCACCCCATTTCCACAACCGGAATAGACAGCGGGAGCCTAGTCGGACCCTAGCTCAGCGACGATATTTTTCACCGTTGCCCGGAAGTCCTCTTGGTCAAATGGGGTCCGGTTCGTCTTGCCCCGATACGTATTCTCAGGCGGGAGCCAGCCGCGCCCCCAGTGATTGAGACGCATCCCCCTCTGTGATATGATGAACGCATCGCTCCGCGCTCGAGTCGGGGGGGGTCCGTAGAAGGACGCCGGAGTCTGAAAGCTCTGTAGAGGATTCCCCCATGCTGGCCGCCGTCTGCGAAAAACCCCATGAAATCCGGCTCCGTGAAGTGGACGCTCCCACGCCTGGACCGGGGGAGGTCCTTTGCCGCGTCCGGGCCTGTGGATTTTGCGGGTCCGATCTACACATCATCGAGGGCGCGTTCCCGGGCGTTCAGTATCCCCTGATCCCCGGCCACGAGTGGTCCGGAGAGGTTGCCGAGGCAGGGGAGGGGGTCGAGGTATTCCACCCGGGTGACCGGATCGCCATCGAGCCCCACGCCAGTTGCGGCCGCTGCGAGAACTGCCTGCGGGGGCAGTACACCATCTGCCTCAACTACGGCCGCTGGCCCCACCGCCACATCGGCTATACCGCCGACGGGGGGTTCGCTGAATTCTGCGTCGTCCCCGTCCAGTGTCTTCACCTGATTCCGGACGACATGGGCTTCGCCGAGGCCACCCTCGTTACGACCGCCGGAACGGCCATCATGGGATTGGAGCGGGCGCGGGTCGAGACCGGAGACCGGGTTCTGGTGCTCGGGGCCGGGCCGGTGGGGATGCTCACGGCCCAGTTCGCCCGGTTCCTTGGGGCGGGCGAGGTCATCATCACTGATGTGGACGAAGCCCGGCTGGCCATGGCTCGGGATTGCGGGATTGACAGGCCGGTTCACGCCGAGCGCGATGACCTAGCGTCCGCCGTCGGCCCGGGGGGCGTGGACCTGGCGGCCGTATGCGCTGGCGTTCCGGCCCTGGTGAACGAGGCGCTGGGAAACCTCCGGCGCGGTGGCCGTTTGCTCCTGTTGGGGCTCTCGGGGGGAAGGGGGGCCGAGATTGACACCGACCTGGTCGTCCTGGAGAACCTCACCGTCTTCGGGTCCCGGGCCGAGGGGGATCGCGCCTGTTCCCGGGCCATCCGCGCCTACGCGTCAGGCCGGCTTTCCTCCGCGGCCCTTGTCACCCACCGCTTTCCCCTCGGAGAATTCTGCGCGGCCTACAACGTTTTCCACAACAGAAGAGACGGAGCGATGAAGGTCGTTGTGGAAGCGTAGGCGGCGGAGTTTCTTTTCCGGAACGGAGAATGTGTGACTCTCCATCCGGAGGGTCTCCATGGCTTTCTCAGGAGCGGCCCGGCGGACTTCGGCGGAAAGGCGTTCCGCGGGCGGATGATCCCAACCCGATCCGGATCATTGAATCGATGCGGCGGTTCGTCACATATCGAGGCTGTTGGAGCGATGTTTGATGTGGCCGGCGGCCGTGCCCTGGGCGTTTGTTGATCATTCGGGCGTACAGGCGGCTTGAACGCCCGCTGGAATCTTCCTCAGGGAGGCAAAGCACTGGTGAGTCCGACGAACTCCGTTGCCGAGATCGTTTCAGAGCAAACAAACAGCATCTTCGAAGGCGCGATCCGGCGGCTGAAAGCCGCATTGACCCACGTCGATTTCTCCGATGGGGCATCAGAGATTCTCTAGCACCCCGAGGCCTCTCTCATGGTGTCCATCCGGGTGAGGATGGACGACGGCTCTCCGAAGATCTTCCCGGGATATCGTGTGCGCCACAGTACCGTCCGCGAACCGGCCAAGGGGGAGATTCGCTTCCATCCCGCCGTCAATCTGGACGAGGTCACCTCCCTTGCTTTCTGGATGACCTTCAAGTGCGCCTTGCTGAACCTGCCTTTCGGAGGCGGCAAGGGCGGGGTGGCCGTGGACCCCAAACCTCTGTCGCCGATGGAGTTGGAGCGTTTGTCCAGAGGATACATGCGGGCCATAGCGGACTTTATCGGCCCGGAGATCGACATCCCCGCGCCGGATGTCTACACCAACCCGACCATCATGGCCTGGATGTCGAGGGAGTACAACCGGATGAAGGGGCACAACACCCCCAGCGTCATCACGGGAAAGCCCGTGGCTCTGGGCGGGAGCCACCCGTCGGAAACCAGTTGTGCCGTTTGCCGAAAGCTCCGTTCATTCTCCGCCAACGTCGGCTCCCTGTCCTTGCTTCTGAGTTCCGGCAGAACAAGTGGAGCCAGCTCTTCAAGCACCCCCTCGAGCTTTTCTTGGTGCCGTCGTGTCGGCCTCGATATGCCCTGAGTCCACCGCCAGATTGTGCCCCTTGTGACTCCCACCGCCTGAGCCAACATGGTGCTGTTCACCGTAAAGAAGTCCCATTTCTCCAATTGCATTTTTTCCCCCCTCTGCTTGTTTAGTGCGGCAAAATCGCATCACACGACCCGGCCTATCCAACCCTCGGTTTCAAAACGCCCAGCCCCCGTAGATACTTGTTTAATGGTCAACATGCGTACTAAAGGGAGGACCCAACAAAACGCCACGTTTCAAAACAGGGGACCCTTTCTTTGCCGGTGCAAAGATAGCGCGGCATGGATATATATGATCAGCGACGACGCGGGGGGACCCGCCCATTCGCTTGAGGGAAAATAGGGGACCCGAATTTGCTGTGCGTGTAACTGTGCGTGTTCGTTGTTCAATTTTCCTTAACCCCGGTTAACCACGCTTACTCTCTTATGCTTGAACCCCAGAGCCTCAAGAAGTAGATTTACCAAGTGGTTATGGGCAGATCTCCCGAATTTCAGGCTGTGTGCCGGAGTGGCGGAATGGGAGACGCAGGGGACTCAAAATCCGTCAGAGGCCCTCCTGGATTCTTAAGCCAATCCCCGAAAATCCCCGTCGTTGTTGGATTCCTGCCGAAACCCCTTTGGGCTGGTTGTGTGCCTGTGAGTGGGTTTATGCACCCTCAGAAGACACCTGAATAGACACCTGATCTCTCACGTCAACGGGTCCCCTATTCGCCCTTCGAGGCCGGGGGGGACCCCCCAGGCGATACGGCGATCCATATCATGGATTCACGTATAACCGGGATTTCCCAGATGACCACCTTTAGACATCCTGCGGTCCTCGTGTGACATGAAAGTATCCCAATTTACCACACATTCAGGGGATCTTTGCTACCCCCTCCGCTCAATCGAGGGGCTATGGCCGTCTTAAAGCCGCAATCCCTTGCAAACCAAGCTCTGCCGGCACGCTCACAGGAGATCGGCACAGACTGATCCCCCGTCTCCACCACGTCACCAAGCTTCCGGGCCATCGGCTCCGTTATCCGGTGTCCGGCACCGGAGGCGGCAACCACAACCGTCGGATTCGCTCAAGAATAGCCCCGAACAGTTGGCGCGAGACTGCCATCTCGACCATCTGGAAGATGATCTACCGGGCAGGCAGCACGATCCGTCCGTCCGTTTTTATCAGCTTCACCTGGAAGCTGCGCGGAGACCAGTGCTTGAGCCCTCCCGGCAGGCCAGCAAGCCCGCATCCGAAGTGAATCGGCTTCCATGGAACTCAAGCCTCAGCCAACGGTCAAAAAGGACCCTCAATGCCGTCTTTTTCGCTTCACCCATTGGGTGCCCCCGCAGCAGGAGCAGAGGGAGACCAACACGCTGATTTTACAAGGGACAGCACCCTTCGGTCTGTCGAATTCTATGATGCAAATGGGAAATGTGGGAATAGACGGGTTGTGCTAAACCCCTGAAAATTTAAGCGGGGTGTGTGATTTTCCCTTGACAAACTCTATTGTATATGATAGATTAAGAGCATGGAGATTCGGATAAAGCTCAAGGAGTGGCGGAAAAGGCGGGGGTTGACCCAATGGGAACTCGCCGACAGGAGCGGGGTCGGGTACGCAACGGTCGCCCGCCTGGAGGTGTATCCCGGCAACCCGACGCTGGGCGTCATTTACAGGTTTGCAGAGGCCCTGGACATGGACCCGAGGGACTTACTGCCGGACCCGGGGAAAAGGCCCGCCAAGGGGCGGAAAACGCGTCAGGGACAGAGGAGATAAGTCATGGCGGTATTCACAAGGGATGAGGCGTGGTGGATCGACTATTACGTGGAAGGCCGGAGGAAGCGGGAACGCATTGGCGGGCCGCTCACCAAGGCCATGAAGAAGGTGGCCGCAGACACCCTTTCAAAGCGGAGGGTGGAAATTGCCGAGGGGAAGTATCTGGACAAGCGAAAGGTTCCCCGGTGCACGTTCAATGAACTGGCCGATCAATACCTGGGTTGGGCGAAAACCCACCACCGGGGTTTTGAGTCCACCATGTATCGAGTGGAGACCTTTCGAAAAGAGTTTGGGCCGAAACAAGTCAGTGAAATCACTCCCCGGATGGTGGACACCTATGTGGAAAAGCGGTCTGCCGGTCTACAGCCCGCATCGGTCAACCGGGAAATCGGAATCCTCCGGCACATGTTCGTCAAAGCCAAGGAATGGGCAATGGCGACTTCCAACCCTGTCGAACATTTTCGGCGACTGAGGGTGCAGAACCGGAGGTTGCGTTTCCTCTCTCTGGAGGAGATTGACCGGCTGCTATCGGTTGCCGACGGCGTGTTGAGGCCCATCCTGGTGACGGCCCTCCATGCCGGTCTCAGACGGGGCGAACTGTTCTCTCTCCAATGGGATGACCTGGATTTTCCAAATGGGGTCATCCGGGTTGTGGACACAAAGGGCGGGGAGCGGCGGGAGATTCCCATGAGTGACACACTTCGGGAGACCTTGAGGCGCATACCCCGTCGGCTGGATTCGCTTTACGTATTTCCCGGCAAGTTGGGGAAGGAGTTGGTGAACATCAGGAGGCGATTTCTAAAGGCCCTGGACGAAGCGGGGATCGAGGGCTTTGTGTTTCATGACCTCCGGCATACATTCGCTTCTCATCTCGTTATGGCGGGTGTGGACCTCATGACGGTCAAGGAATTCCTGGGCCACAAGAGGTTTGAAATGACCCTCCGGTACGCCCACCTTGCCCCCGACCACAAGAGGGCCGCAATCAATCGACTGGACACCTCTATGGACACCAGACAAAAAGAAAGGGCCACGGCTTCCGCCGTAACCCTTTGATTTTGCTTGGTAGCCCCAACGGGAATCGAACCCGTGTTTCTGCCTTGAGAGGGCAGCGTCCTAACCGCTAGACGATGGGGCCGCGGCGGAGGGGTAGGATGAAATCTGGCTGGGGAGCAAGGATTCGAACCTTGGTTTTCTGATCCAGAGTCAGACGTCTTGCCGCTGGACCACTCCCCAGCCGAAAATGTCCATTAAATCTAACGTTCCCGACCGGGCCGGTCAACAGTTCTTTCGGAAGAAGGCCCGGTTTTCTCTTGTCAATCTTCTGCGTGAAGCGCGTGCGCGACGGCGCGATCCAGCCGGGCGAGGGTTTCGTCTTTTCCCAGGAGCGCCAGGACCTCCGTGATGGGTGGGCTGACGGTCCCGCCCGTCGCGGCGACGCGGGCGGGTTGGGCGACGGCGACGAGCTTGACCCCCTCGGCCTCGACGATCCCTTGAAACACGCCGTGGATGGCCTCCTCTTCGAAGTCCGGCAGCTCGGCGAGGCGGGACCGAAGCCTCCCGAGACGCTCCCCGCTTTCGGCCGTCAGAAACTTGCGCGCGGCCTTTTCGTCGTACTTGAAATCGGACCGGTAGAAATACCGGACCGAGCGGGCCAGCTCCTTCAATGTCCGACAACGCTCCTGAAGACTGTGGATGATTTGGTGAAGGCGGGCGTCACCCGCCGGGTCCCCGGGGAACGCGACGTCCGCCTCTTCAAGATATGGCTTCAGGAGGGGGGCCAGTCCGGCCGGGTCCATTTGGTTCATGTGCTGGGAGTTCACCCAGAGGAGCTTGTCCGGATCGAAGATTGCCGAAGACGTCCCGATGGGCCCGAGGTCGAAGATCCGGATGACGTCTTCGCGGGAGAAGATCTCCTGGTCGCCGTGCGACCATCCCAGGCGGACGAGGTAGTTGATCAGGGCTTCCGGGAGAAATCCGTCGCTCCGGTACTCCTGGACCGATGTCGCCCCGTGGCGCTTGCTGAGACGCTTTTTGTCCGGGCCCAGGATCAGCGGGACGTGGGCGAACTCGGGCAGCGACCAACCGAGCCCCTTGTAGATCATGGCCTGCCGGGGGGTGTTGGCCAGGTGGTCGTCCCCCCGGATGACGTGGGAGATCCGCATGTCCACGTCATCGACGACGACGACGAAGTTGTACGTGGGCGTCCCGTCGCTGCGGACGATGATCATGTCGTCGAGCTGGGCGTTGTCGAACGTTACGTCTCCGCGCAAGAGGTCGCGGATGACGGTCTGCCCTTCCTCCGGCGCGGCGAAGCGAAGGACATGGGGAAGGTCCGGCTCGTCCGTCCGGCGGCGGCACCGGCGATCATACCGCGGGGGTCTCTTCTCGGCCCGGGCCCGCTCGCGCATTTCTTCCAGCTCTTCGGGGGTGCAGTAGCACCGGTAGGCCTTGCCCCCGGCCAGGAGACGCTCGGCGTTTTTCGTATAGATGGCCTGACGCTCGGATTGGCGGTGCGGCCCTTCGTCCCAGTCCACGCCGAGCCAGCCGAGGCCGTCCAGGATCTGGCCGATCGATTCTTCGGTGGATCGCTCCCGGTCGGTGTCCTCGATGCGGAGGATGAACGTTCCGCCGTGACGCCGGGCGAAAAACCAGTTGAACAGCGCCGTGCGGACCCCGCCGATGTGGAGGAACCCCGTCGGGCTGGGGGCGAAGCGGACGCGGATCTCAGTGCTCACTTGGGACCTGTCTCCTTGCCGGAAATATTCATTTTTGCTCCACGGGAAATGGCCGTTGTTTCTTCGGCGAAAAGATTCCTCGCGCCGCATGTTCCCGTCGGCGGCGCGAAATTCCCGTAAATGTGTCGCCCTACAGTAAAAAGGTCAAGACGGCCGGCGTCGTCACCAGACTGAAGAGCGTCGAGATCCACACCACCGACGCCACGAGCTCGGGGTTTTTGTCGAATTTCTGGGCGAAGATAAAGTTGATGACGGCGGAGGGCATGCTGAAGGCCAGGATGAGGGCGCCCCGGGGCACGCCCTCGATCCCCAACAGTGTCGTGGCGGCCCAGGCGAGCGAGAAGCCGCCCGCGATGCGGAGAAACGCCGCCGCCGAGGAGATCCGGTAGGCGGTGAGCTCAACAGTGACCAGCCGATATCCGAGCGAGAAGAGCATGAAGCCGATGCCGGCGTTGCCCATGATCTCGATCGGACGGTGAATGTACACGGGGACCTCCCAACCCATCATCGAGACGACGAGGCCGGCGATGGCGGTGTAAGTCATCGGGAGCTTGAGGGCCTCGCGCGAGTTCTCCGATCCGCGGCTGATGATGGCGATGCCCAGGGTGTAGTGGGTCAACACGTTGACCGTGAAGATGATGACGGCGAGCGCCAGACCCTCCTGTCCGAAGGCGAACAGGCACAGGGGCATGGACATGTTGCCCGCGTTGGGAAACATGATGGGCAGATACAGCCCCTTGAGGTCTTCGCGGAAAAACCTCAGGAAGACCGCCGCCAGGACCCACATGCCCAGGATGATGACGAACCCCGCGAGGAAGATCAGGCCGAAGGTCTTCGGGGGAAGAACGCTTTTGGAGAGCGCCGAAAAGGCCAGACAAGGCGATCCGACGTACAGGACGACCTCGGTGAGCGTGGCCAGGTTGATTTTCCTGAACCGGCCGAACACCCAGCCCAGGCCGAGGAGGAAGAACACCGGGAAGACTGTCGAGAAAACTTTTGCGGCCAACATGGACATCGAGCGGCATCCCGTACTTCGGGGTGGGTCGGAAATGGTGTAGATTGCGAGTCGATGGATCCGGCAAAGGGCCGCGAAATCTTACCGCAGGAATTCCGGTCTGGCAAAGGCGTGTATGGGTTCAAGACATATGAGACACGGGGGCCGTTTTTTTGAATGTTTCCAGGTCCTGGGCGGGCGTCAGGT
>JASLXW010000085.1:5894-11226 GCA_030740135.1 Nitrospinota bacterium | reverse complement strand
CCGCTCTTCATTTTCGCAAGCTCGTCTGCCCCTGAGGCTGCTTGGCACGCTCGGACTCCTTCACCGAAGAGAGAACTCAAGACGCTCGCCGCGGGAATCCGTCGTCATTCCTGTAAGGAGGGTTTCTGCATCCAGGAATTCGCTGACGTTTGGGTCTTTCAACGTGTTAGGGGATAGCGGGAGAGCCCCCCTGTCAGTTTTGCCCCGCGAGGAATGTTTCGAGGCGGAGATTGATGGGGCCGGTATCCCGTGGCCCTGGTTTGGGGTTTCGGGTCTTTCCTGTTGTTGGCGGAACGGAACTCATTGAGCGATTTTTGAATCACGTCGGCCGAAATCAGAGATATCCAGCGGTGCCGTCCACCTTGTAGAAAGAATACCCAGGAAAAACTGCGATGGGCTATCGGATCGGAGTAGACACAGGCGGGACATTCACGGACATTGTCGTCCTCGACGAAAGCGACAGTCGCCTCCATCACACGAAGGTGCCTTCCGTTCCTGCCAGCCCGGGCAAGGCCGTCCTGGACGCCCTTGAGAAGATTGAATCAGAGACGGGCGTAAAGGCGGAGTCGCTGACGGGATTCATTCACGGGACGACCGTGGCCACGAACACGGTTTTGGAGGGCAAAGGCGCGAATACGGTTTTGCTGGTTACGCGTGGTTTCCGGGACGTGCTTCACATCGTTCGGCAGGACCGCCCGAGCCTGTACCACTTTAAGGTTCATCGTCCTCCGCCTTTTGTTAAACGCCGGTTCAGGATTGAAGTGTCCGAGCGTCTCGACGGCCATGGGAACGTGCTGGATCCTCTGAATGAGGATGAAGTCCGAGAGATCGCCGCAAAGATTCGGTCATTGAGCATCATGTCGGTGGGCATATGTTTTCTCCACTCCTACGCGAACCCCAATCATGAACGCCGGGCAGCCGAGATCCTAAGAGAACTCGTTCCGAACGTGGAGCTCTCTCTCTCCAGTGATATTCTCCCAGAGATCAAAGAGTACGAGCGAATGAGCACGACAGTCGTCAATGCGTACGTCCAACCCGTCGTCTCCAGATACCTTATCCGCCTTGAAGAAGGACTGAGGGATTCGGGGGTGACCTGCCCCGTTCATGTGATGCAGTCCAATGGGGGCCTGGTGACCTTCAAGACCGCCCAGGAAAACTGCGTGCACACTATTCTTTCCGGCCCGGCGGGAGGGGCGTTATCGGCCGCCCGGCTGGCCGAGAAGGCAGGGCTCCCAAACGCCATCACCATCGACATGGGGGGCACAAGCGCCGATGTGGCCGTCAGTCTGGGCGGCGAACTCAACTACACGACCGAAACCGAGATCGCAGGACATGCCATCCAGGTTCCGGCCATTGAGATTCACACGGTGGGGGCCGGGGGCGGAAGCATCGCTTGGATCGACCCCGGAGGGTTGCTCCAGGTAGGACCCCACAGCGCCGGGGCCGACCCCGGTCCGGCTTGTTACTGCCGGGGAGGAACGGAAGCAACCGTGACGGATGCCAACCTGGTGCTGGGTCGCCTGGGGCCACGGGGCCTCCTGGGGGGAGGAATGGGTCTGGACTTGGAGGCGGGCCGGCGGGCCGTGGGGGAGCGCGTGAGCCGTCCCCTGGGCCTGTCCATCGAGGAGGCGGCCACGGGAATCATCCGCATCGTGAACGCCACGATGGTCCAGGGGATTCGGTACCTGTCGGTCGAGAAGGGACACGACCCGCGGGATTTTGCCCTGATCGCCTTCGGCGGATGCGGCCCCCTACACGCCGCGGATCTCGCCAGGGAAATGGACATCCCTCACGTTCTGGTTCCTCCTGCGCCAGGCGTGAATTCAGCGGTGGGCCTTCTCATGGCGGACCTGCGAAGGGACTATGTGAGAACCTTGCCCCTAGACCTAGAGCTTTTGGAAGACGCCGACCTCGCCGGAGCGGAAGAGGCCTTCAGTGAAATCGAGGAGCAGGCCCGCCGCCAGATGGTGGAAGAAGGTATTCCCTTCGGTTCGGCCCGCTTTGTCCGAAGCATCGACCTTCGCTACCAGGGGCAGGGCTCCAGCCTTAACATTCCCTTTTCACCCAATGGGTCCGATCAGACCGCGGCTTGGCGCATTGCGGTGGACGAGTTTCACAAACGCTATGAAGAAGTCTACGGCTACCGACGTTCCGATTATCCCGTTCAGCTTGTCAACGTGCGTGTCGTGGCAGTCGGGGAGACCACCAAGGCCGATTTCCAGAAGGAATCCCTCGATGCCACCGGAGGCCCGAGCCGGGCGTTAGTGGAGCACCGCCCCGTCTGGTTTGAAGGACCCGTGGACACCCCCGTGTACGACCGCCACCGCCTCCGGCCGGGAGACCGGTTGAGCGGGCCTGCGATCATCGAGCAGCTCGACTCGACGGTCCTCTTCCTCCCCGGCGACGAGGCCGAGGTGGATGGTTACGGAATCCTCCATCTTCACATTCGAAAACGCTGAGAGGAAAAGGACAAATGACGACTGGCAGTTTTGACCCCATCACCCTTCAAGTCATGATCAAAGCCTTTTCCTCCATTTCCGACGAGATGGTCGCCGCCCTCGTCCGGACGAGCCACTCGACAAACATCAAGGATCGGCGCGACTGCTCGGCCGCCATTTATGCGCCCACAGGCGAGGTGGTCGCCCAGTCGGAACTCGGAACTCCGCTTCATCTCGGAGTCATGGGGCCGACCGTGAAGGCCGTCCTTCGACATTTTCCCGCGGACACGTTGCACCCCGGAGATGACCTGCTCGTCAACGACCCATACCCGGAGGGTCCCGGGCATATGAACGATATCGCGGTGATCTCTCCCGTCTATTACCGCGGGAACTTGGTCGCCTTGCTGGCCAACATGGCCCACCACGTGGACGTCGGAGGTTACGCGCCCGGGAGCATGCCTTTCGGTGTCAGGGAGATCTACCAGGAAGCACTCCAGATTCCACCGGTGAGGATTCGCCGGGAAGGGGTCCTTCAAGAGGATCTACTGGCTTTGATGCGCCGGAATGTCCGCACGCCCTCTGAATTCCAGGGGGACCTCCTGGCACAGTTCGCTGCAAACGAAGTCGGTAAGCGCCGGGTCTGCGAGTTGTTCAACCGAATGGGCGAGGAACAGGTCGAAGAGTTTATGCGGGAGGTGATGGACTACAGCGACCGCCGAATTCGCGAAGGGCTTCGCCTCGTTCCCAACGGCGTCTACGAGTTCGAGGATTGCCTCGAGGGCGACGGGATCCGGTCCGAGCCGATTCGCATCGCCACCAAACTGACCATCTCCGACGAAGAGTTGACGGCCGACTTCTCCGGTTGCAGTGACCAGGTGGAAGGCCCGATCAATTGCAGGCGACCCGCCGTCGAAGCGGCGGTTTATTACACCGTGAAGTGCGTTGTGGATCCAGACTGCCCGACGAATGCAGGGATCCACCGACCCATCCACATCGTGATCCGGGAAGGCTCCATTCTAGCCGCGACCCGGCCGGCGGCGGTCTGCAACGCCAATATCGCCACTTCCCAAAGGCTCGTGGACACCATCCTGGGCTGCTTCCTTCAGGCGGTACCGGATCGGGTAGTCGCGGGCTGTCACGGAGCCATGAGCCTTTTGAATATCGGCGGATGGGATCCGGGGGGACGTAAACACTTCAATTACATCGAAACCTTCGGAGGCGGACAGGGCGGCCTTCCAGATCGAGACGGCATGAGCGGGGTCCACTGCCATATGAGTAATACTCGGAACGCGCCCGTTGAAGTGATCGAAACCACGTACCCCCTCCGTGTTCGAGGCTACGGGCTCATTGAGAACAGTGAGGGGCCGGGTCGGTTCCGCGGCGGATTCGGAATTTACCGGGATCTGGAGATTCACAGCGAAGAAACGACGCTGACTCTCTCATCGGAAAGGTTTGAAGTTCCCCCGTGGGGTGCCTTGGGAGGAGGCGCGGCGGGGCCTGGATGGTGTTTCCTCATTGAGGCCGGTCAGGAGAAAAAGAAATCGCTCCCTCCAAAAGTGACGGTCCGAATTGGGCGCGATGACCGCGTCATCGCAGCAACTCCTGGGGGCGGAGGGTGGGGAGACCCGTTCGCCCGGGACCCTCAAGCAGTCCTGGAGGATATCCTCGAGGGTTTCGTGTCCGTCGAGCGGGCCCACGAAGTCTACGGAGTCGTTCTGGATCCAGAAACGAAAGAAATCGATCCCAAGGCAACACAGGCCATCCGGTCCCAGCGGCCGAGTGGCACCCCGTAAACAAACCCAAGGAGTCCTTGCCCGAATCCCGGAAAGCCTGCCTGCAAGCTTCCTTTGGGCAGTGAAACTTACAAAAGGTCAGCAGAAATATCGTTCCGCTGCCGTCCTTAGGCTCAACGAAATAGGGGGACCAGCTTTTCAGCCACGGACCGGATGATTTCCCGCTTGCCGTCCGGATCCGACGTGGAGATCCACAGGGCCACCTTTGTTAGACCCAGCTCCTCCAATGCCCGGATCCTGGCGGCGCACTGCGCGGGACTTCCGGCGATGCTGTACATGTCGACCATGTCTTCGGTTACGATCCCCTCTTCCAATAATTCCCGCTCGTAGCTGGCCGCGGTCTTTGCATCGACGTGGGCCCCAACCCGGTAACTCTCCCGAATCCGGTCCAGGGTTTCAGCCGTGACGCCGTACTCCTCTAGCCATTTGGGGGGTGTGAAGAGCAGGCAGTTGGTCGCCCAGGAGAGCGGGACGGCGTCCGAGGGTTTCTCGATGTCCTCGTCGGTGACCACCAGGGCTCCCTCCCAAACGACTTCCACCCCCGACGGATCCTTTCCCCCGCGCTCGGCCCCGCGCCGGACGGCTTCCATGGCTTTTGTGAACAGGGTCGGATTCGTGTATTGGGTGATGACGCCGTCCGCCAGCTCGCCGCCCACCGCCAGCATCCGCGGCCCATTGCCCGCCACGAAGATGGGAATTTTATGTTCGGTTTTGAGCCCCAGCTCCTCACCGTTAGCGCGGAAGTGTTTGCCTTCAAACTGGACGTCGGATTGGTCCAGTGCTTGACGAACAATCTGAATCGCTTCATGGACGCGCTCGTAGGATCTCCTCCGGTCGAAGCCCATCTGGGGAACCAGCTCGGTCACGTTGCCCGCCCCGTAGCCCAGTACAAGCCGTCCGGGAGCCAACTCATCTACGGTGGCAATGGCATTGGCGTTGATGATGGGATGACGGACGTATGGATTCACGACGCCGCACCAGAGCTGGATGCGCGACGTCGCCTGGGCCGCCAAGGTCAGGGTGACAAAGACATCCCGCCGACGGTCAGCCAAGATAGCAAATTCGTAGCCTAGTTCCTCTCCATAACGAACCAACTCGGCC
>JASLXW010000085.1:0-5884 GCA_030740135.1 Nitrospinota bacterium | reverse complement strand
TTGATTGATGTGAATTCCCGCAATTCCGAACTGCATAGAGTTCTCCCCGGATCAGATTTTTTTCGTAAACCCTCAAACCCTAACAACTGTTTCCAGCTTCCGGTGTGCGTCCCATCGCTATTCGATTTCTGTTGCGCTGGCTGGAGAGAATCTCACAAAGCGGCCGCTATGGACTCGATTTCGAAATACAGTTTCCCTTATCGAGATTGCCCTGCCTGTGTCGCTCTGCCTTTTCTCGTTGCGCATCACGTGAAGCACTGCGAGACTTCGCCCCCAACTTAGTGGGTTGCGGCGGCGGCTCGCTCACCCACCAGCAGGTCGTCGTGGAAGCGCGAATATCCGAAGGGCGCAATCAGGTCGGGAACTTGACCGGTCGCGATGGTCTCTGCCACCATCTTTCCTGAAATGGGACCGGCCTTGAACCCGTATGTTCCCCACCCCACGTCAAGGTAATAGCCTTTCAATCCATCCACCGAGCCGATGATCGGGCTAAAGTCAGGCGTGATGTCGCAGAGCCCCGTCCACTGGCGCATCACCCGGGCTTCCGTGAGGAAGGGAAAGAGCTCGACGACATGGCTTACAGTTTGTTCCAGAAACGGTAAGGTGGAAGAAAAATTGTAAGAGGAGTATGGGTCAATCACCGAACCGATCACCAACTCTCCCCGGCCCGTCTGGCTGAGGTAGACGTGCAGCGTCCCCGATACGACGACGGTATTCAGCCAGGGTTTGAGGGGCTCGGTCACATAGGCCTGGAGAGGATGCGTGACGATCGGAAGGTCCACGCCGGCCATACGCGAGACGGTTGAGGACCAGCCGGCAGTGGCGTTGACCACAGTTCCAGTTTTGATTTGCCCGCGGTTGGTCACAACCCCGGTGACGGCTCCCCCTTCCACCCGGATGTCTGTCACCTCCGTGAAGGGATGCAGCCCCACCCCCATGCGATTTGCCCCGCGGGCGTAAGCCCACACAACGGCGTCGTGGCGAATAATGCCGCCGGGAGGGTGATATAAACCGGCTTGAATCGGGAAACGCGGCCGGTCGCTCAAGTCTAGACCCGGGACCAGCTCCGCGATTTCTTCTGGGAAGATCAAACGGCTGTCTATCCCCAGTAGCTGGTTGACTTCTGCCCGCTCCCGCTGGACGGCGACTCCCCGCTCGTTATGGGCCAGCGTCAGATGGCCCTGTCGGGAGAACATGACATTGAAGTCCAGCTCGCTCGACATCTGTTCGTAAAGTTTCAGACTTTCCTCATAGAAGAGCGAACCCTCGGGTGTTCGATAATTGGATCGGAGAATGGCCGTGTTCCTCCCGCTCCCACCCGCCCCCAAATAGGCCTTGTCCAGGACGGCGACATCCGTTATGCCCCGTTTTGCGAGATAATAGGCCGCCGCCAAGCCATGCACACCGGCGCCGATGATGACAACCTCATACCGATCCCGAAGATCGGTCCACGTCCACATCCTGCCGTTGCCGTCTACGCCGTTCGTTGAGGCTGGGCTTGTCACGATCTCTCCCCCTACGCCGAAAAGACCTTCGGGAAAAGGCGGGACCGCGCCTCCGTCCCATACGGCGCCAGTGCAAATTCTCGTCCCGCGTCCTCGAGGACTTCCCAGAGGTAAAACCCCAAGTCGCGCTGTACGTGGAGACGGTACGCCGGTATCGCCTCGCTTCCCACTTCGGGGAGACCGTCTACACGAAAGATGATTGCGTGCACGTGCCCCAACTGCGCCTCCGTCAGCGTCTGGTCCTCGCCCGGCGGTTCCACGGGAGTCAGCTTCCTGAGAACCGAAGCGGCGGCGGGTCCTGCCAGCTCGATGACCGAAAAGCCAGAGGTAACGTCCGTCACGCCGACCTTTGCCTCTGAAGCTCCTTTCCGGACTGCGGTCTCCATGGTTTGCCCCCAGCCGGGCGGCGCGGTGAAGAAAATGCGCCCGGGGTTCAACCTCGCGGCAAGGACCGGCTGGCCGCAAAGGGGGGCCGAACGAATCCGATCGCCCGCCGGACCTTCTTCCCCGGGAAAGACCATTCCCCAGGCGGCAGAGGAATCCCGCGCGCGGAGGTCTATCTTTGTCAACGGGCTGAGATCGGAGATTCCGGCGCCTTCTCGCACGGCTCGCATTTCGGACTCGGGTGACGTGAATGACTCCACCTGCCGCCAGCCGTTCCGTTCGACAAGCTTCGCCCCCGCCTTCAGGGCGATTTTCTCTATCGCCGATCTTCGTTGAGCCGTGAAGGGTTCCGCCACGCTATTCCACTGACCTCCCGGAGGGTCTCCGCCCTCACATCCTGAGCCTCTCGCCGTCCTCATCGTAGAAAGGCACCTCGGCAATCGCGGCCTTTTGCGGCCGGCCCTTGACCCGGATCCAAATCTCCGTTCCCGGCTGGCTCATCTCATAACGGATCCAGCCCAACCCAATCGATTTTCCCAGAAACTCGCTGTATCGGGAACTCGTGACGCGGCCCAAGATGCGCGCGTTCGGCCCCTCCACGTTGTCGCGGGGCACAATCTGGCTCCCCTCTTCGGCGACCACAGAGGCATCCGCCATCTCAAAACCGATGAGCTTCCACCGGAGCCCCCGGTTCTGCACCCGCTCCAGGGCGTGTCTGCCGATGAAATCGGGCTTGTCGAGCTTCACGATCCAGGGCATGTCGGCTTCAAGCGAATTGGAAAGCGCGTCGGTGTCCTGACTGACAATGATGTGTCCCTTCTGAAGCCGGAGAATCCGCTGAGATTCCACTCCGAATGCCTTGACGCCGTGAGGCTGCCCGGCCTCAAGGAGAGCGTTCCAGAGATACTCGCCGTACTCGGCGGGGAAGTGCATCTCGTAACCCAGCTCGCCCACGAAACCAATGCGCAGAAGCCGCGTCGGGACTCCGGCCACATCGCCTTCCGCGAAGGCCATGTACGGCAGGTTCTCGTTGGAAAGGTCGAGGTCCGTCAGGCCGGACAGCACGTCCCGGGCCTTTGGCCCGGCCAGGTTCACGGCGCCGTAGGCGGCGGTGACGTTTGTTACGTGCGCGTTTCTGCCCGTGCCCACGATCCACCATTTCAGCCACTGCTCGACGTTTTCCAAGCCCCCCGTCGTCGTGGTCACTAAGTATCGGTCCTCCGCAAGGCGGCTGACCGTCCCGTCGTCCAGGATGATCCCCGTGTCATCACACATGACGCCGTAGCGGATGCGCCCGACTTTCAGCTTCTCGTACCGGTTGTTATAGACCTTCTCCAGGAGCCACACGGCGTCGTCGCCCTGGATATCGAGCTTCCCCAGCGTGCTGACGTCGATGAGGCCGACGTTTTCGTGGACGGCTCCGCACTCCTCGGCGGTCGACGTGTACCACTCCGGCCGCTTCCAGTTCCCCACGTCCAACCAACGCGCCCCCAGCTCCTTGTGGCACTCGTGCATCGGGGTTCGGCGAATGGGTTGGTAATGCCTGCCCGCCAGGGCACCCATGGGAAGGGGGCGAAACGGCGGCCGTGAGGTGGTCAAGCGGGTTTTGTCCAGGCTGAGTCCTGTGGCTCGGCCGAACGCGCGGGCAGCGATCACGTTGCAAATCTTCCCTTGGCAGGGTCCCATTCCGATGGTGCTGTAGCGCTTGAGGGTCTCGATGTTGTCATAGCCTTCGCCGATACAGGTGCGGATGTCCTTTTCCGTCACGTCTTCGCAAAGGCACACAAAGCGCTTCTTGCGGTCGGGCTCTTGGAAGGTCTCTCCGAATGCGTTCGCGCGCACGCCGGGTTGCCTTCCGTTGAGCTCCCGGCGAAGGTCGTTTAAGCGCTCCGCCGCCGAGGCGTCAACGGAACCGAGGGCCAAGGCCACCTCCAACCCTGCAATTTCCCCTTGTAAGAGGATCGCCTCCGGGTTGTGGACCCCCATCACCTCCCCAGCTCCCGAAATCCCAGACGGAATGGATTCCGGAACCGGCTCTCCCGAGGGATGGTCGAATCGCGCCTTCGCGCCCGCCATCAGTAAGAGATCGGAGGCCGGCGCAAGACCGGCGGACAATGCGATGACATCGCAGGGGATGATTTGCTCGGTTGGGCCGTCGCCCGAGCCGGTTTCCCCCCTGACCAATCGCGCGGATTCGACCCGGCTTTTTCCTTTTGCCTCTGCGAGAACCCATCCCGGGAACAGAGGAACATGTTCCGATTCGAGCCGCTCCCTCTCCGGACTGCCTTGCGAAGCCTCGCAAGCGGGTCCAACGACACCTACGACCTTCGCCCCCGCGCCCAGGACTTCACAGGCCAGACCCAACGACTCCTCGTGCGAACCGTATACCAGGACGCGCTCGCCGGGTAGCACGCCGTATAGATTCATCAGCTTCAAAAGGCCCCGGCCCAGAAAAATCCCGGGGAGGTCGTTGTTGTGGAATAGATGAAGCTGCTCAAAAGACCCTGTGGCCACCACAATGTGCCGTCCCCGAATCTGGATGAAACGCCGCTCCCTTAATACGGCCAGAAGATTTCCTTCATAGAGACCGACAGCGGAAGTGGCCGGCCAGACGGAGACATTCGGCAAGTGTTCGAGCTCGGTCGCCAGTTCGGCGACGGCTTGATGGCCTGGAACGCCCGCACATTCTGAAGGACCGGACATGGGCCGCGTGACGGACCGGAGGTGGCCACCGGGCGATTGTCCTTCGTCTACCAGAATGACGGAGAGTCCAAGCTTTCCAGTTTCCAGCGCCGCGGCAAGGCCTGCCGGGCCACCCCCGACCACGGCCACGTCAACGTTGTGGTATTCCTTCTCCCAGTGCTCTCCGTTGCCGCCGTGCGAATTGTGCGCCTCACGTCCGTTTTGAATCCTGAGCTTTCCTAATCCGCCCATCCGCCGAAGCACCTTGTCGTAGATGGGCCACATCCAACCAGGCTTGTAGAAACGCTTGTAGTAGAAACCCGGCGGCATGAAAGAGCTGAACTTATCCGCGATGGACAAGGCATCGCGCTCGACCGAGGGCCAGGCGTTTTGCCCGTGAACCACCATTCCATCTCGAACCGGGGTGACGCAGGACCGGACGTTGGGCTCGCCATCCACATCAACCAGACAGTTGGGACAATTTCCGGATACGCAAAAAAGCCCGCGAGGGCGGTGGTACTTAAAACTCCGGCTGAAGGTGCGAATCCCAGCGGCGTAGAGAGCAGAGGCGACGGTGTCGCCGGGGTGAGCTTCGTAGGTCCTGCCGTCGAAGCGAAAGATGATTCGCTTATTCCGGTCAATCTCTTCGGACGGAGTGTGAGAGCGTCGTTTTCTCATTCGATTCTGACTCGGTGTGTTCTGTTACCCTATTCGGTTGGACTTTCTTCGGGCCAGAACGTTTGGACCACTTCGTTCGTGACCGTGTTCCGCTCGGCGAGGAACCAGGCGCCGCAGCCGTCCCGGTGATACCACCATTCCTTTTGTACGCCCGCCACGTTGGCCTGCAGGTAGTTGTAACGGGTCCACTCCCAGTCGGAGGCGTCGGGCGCGGGTCGGCGCTTGTATTCACCTCCGAATCGGAATTCATAAGCGCTTCTTGACCCACATTGCGGGCAGGGAATCAAGAATGACATCGAGACTTATTCATCCTCTGCCTGTCAAGTTCCAAAGACCATGTCGATGCCGGCCAAGGGAGATCCCGGTGCTGCCCGTAATCGATGCGTCGATCCCCGCTTCCGGAGAGATCTCAAAGAAACGGCCCTTCGATAGGAGGCTCTCTTCCCTTAACACCTTACGGCCTGGAATGGGTTCAATCCAATTGCCCGCCAGAATTTCCCCAGCTTCACAGGAGACCGCGGCAGGTCACGCGGTTAGCACTCGACACCCAGCATATTCTAAGGGGATTATAAAGGTTTTGACACCAATTGGGTGAGCTGTTGCACCACCAGGGGAAAGGGATCCTGGTGGCGGTG
>JASLXW010000084.1 GCA_030740135.1 Nitrospinota bacterium | reverse complement strand
TCTTTGGCCCTGGGGGGGGGCCAGGGGGCGGAGCCCCCCGGCTGCTTTTTTTGAAATGCGCGCGATGGTGGGGGTCAGGTCTTGAATTATCGGTTTTTCCCGCTTTCGTTCCCGGGAAGGGCTTGTGAAGTCAACGCAAGATGAGAGGAATGAATGGAGGCGTTCTAAATCCCTTATTTCAGTCTTTCGGCCAACCGGAGGACGGAGGTGATTTTTTCCTGCAGGTCTTCAATCGTGAAAGGTTTCAGGAGGTACTCCGTCGCCCCCGCCTGAATCGATTTAATAATCTCTTCCTTATCGGCGACGGCCGTCAGCATGATGACGGGAATGTCCCGCAGGTTCTCCTTTTCGCGGATTTCCTTGAGCATCTCCAGCCCGCTCATCTCAGGCATCCGCCAATCCGCCAGGATAACGTCCACGGGCCTCATGCCGAGAATCGATAGCGCCTTCCTGCCGTTTTCCGCCCCAATCGAGTATATGGGGCGGCCGAGCTCAGGATTGCGAAGGATTCCACAGACGAGTCTGCGCGCCTCGCTGGAATCCTCCACCACCAGGATGTTGAGTTTTCGGACGCGCCGCCTCGTCATGGAATTGCGCCGCATACCTTTCGAAGACATCCTGGAATTTGACGTTCATGCGACCTTCCGCGGGGCCCTTGCTCCCGACGGCAGGTGTCTCGCCAGCCCGGCCCCAGTTTTGTCGATCACCCCTTGTATGTCTTTTCGGCAAAGCCACCCGCTGTTCTTTAGGCCGGTCGCAGTTTGTGTCGTCATTTTTACGGAAGCGACTGCCACGCGGAGGGCGCTGCGCCCTCTCGTTCCTTGGTCATCATTTTCTTCTTCCGTGCAATCTGGCGATTTATCGTTGGCCTGTCATTCCGGGCATGCGCGAAGGGTCTCGGAATTCGCGGCATCGAGTGTCGGACGGCGATTCGGCAGGGGACGGGACGCTAGTTCCCAAGCAGGTTCTTCAGGGCCTTGCCCGCTTCCGCCGCGCCCTTCTTCAGGGATCCCACGGCGCCTTTTTGCTCCCCTCCCATGGCTTTCTTGAGGATCTCCCGGCCCCTCTTGAGCGCCTTGCCCTTGACCTG
Organism: Nitrospinota bacterium; assembly: GCA_030740135.1. The sequence goes on along the minus strand of JASLXW010000084.1, from coordinate 10,244 downwards.
GCCGAGCGCCTGGTCGAGGCCCTTCTCCCGGATGGCCTTCACGGCCGCCTTGCGGACGGCGGCAAGGATCTCATTCGTCAACTCGGCGGGCGTGACGTCGCCCTTGGCCTTGCCGAGGTCTCTCAGGTGGATGTCGGGCAAGGGGATGGTCATCTTTTGGCCGGCCAGCTTCTCCGCGTTGAGGTCCACCCGGCCGTTGCGGAACAGGGAGCTTTCAACAATCAGCTTCGGGCCCGCCTTCGCGTCTCCCTTCGGCTCCTCCCGGCGAGCGCCCTCCATTTTCTTCGGTCCCAGATAGGCGTTGACGTTGCGCTGAATGGCGTCGACGTTGCTGCCCCCCTTGGCGATCTCGTACGTCACGCGCGGCGAGCCGATGACGATTCGGCGGATGCGGATGACGTCCTTCCGGAGGGAGCCCAAGTCCAGGTCGAGGCTGGCTTCGCCAAGCTGGAACGCGGTGGGCGTCTTGAACGTCTTCGGGTTGCCCACGCTGAATCCGAACAATCCGGCCTTGCCTTCGGACGCCGATATCTCCACACCGCTCAGCCGGACATCGGTCTGTGTGATCTCGGAGCCGTACTTCTCGACCGCGGCTTTGGTGATGGTGTCGAGCGAGGTGAATACGAAGTAAATCACGACGACGATGATAATCACCGCCGCGCCACCGATGAGGAGAATCCTTTTCATGATTTACACTCCTATGATTGCGGGGATGATAAAAGACCCTTTCCCGCCCGGAGCGCCGCCGCGGGGTATTCGATGTTGCGGATCGACCCATCTAACATACAGAAACCATCCCGCTGAATCGAGAAGCGGCCGGACAGGGATCGGGAATGGACGGCGGTCTCTTCGCTTCTGAATCCCCGGCGGGGGGGCGGGCCGTTTGCGGGGAACCGGGGCTGGCAAACCGCTCGCGAGGGGATAAAATAGGACTGGATCGATTCGGCGAAAACCTTCCCGGCCGGTCCGGGGCCGTGCGAATTCCCGGGGCCGGGGATAAGGAAATCGGCGCATGCGGACTTATGGCGTCATCGTCGTCGGCGCGGGGCACGCGGGAATCGAAGCCTGCCTGGCCGCGGCGCGGATGGGCGCCGATACGCTCATGCTGACGGGCGACCTCGGCCGGATCGGCCAGATGTCTTGCAACCCGGCCATCGGCGGAATAGCCAAGGGGCACCTGGTCCGGGAGATCGACGCCCTGGGCGGGGCGATGGCGAAGATGATCGACGCCACAGGGATTCAGTTCCGGATGCTCAACACGCGGAAAGGCCCGGCCGTCCGCGCCCTCCGCGCCCAGGCGGACCGCGCCCTCTATCGTTCGCACGCCGCCGGGGCCTTGAATGAAGAGCCGGGTCTTGCCCTCAAGCGGGGAATGGCCGTAGACGTCCTGGTCGAAGGGGATGAGGTCCGGGGCGTCCTGACGGACGAGGGCGAGGAGGTCTACGGCGGGACGGTCATTCTGACGCCCGGAACCTTCCTGAACGGCTTGATCCACATCGGCTTCGACCAGGTCCGCGCGGGACGGATGGGCGAGCCGCCGGCGTTGGGGCTCTCGGACGCCTTGAAGGCGAAGGGTTTTGAGATCGGCCGTCTCAAGACCGGGACGCCGCCGCGGCTGGATGGGAAAACCATTGATTTTGAAAGGCTTGAGGTTCAACCGGGAGATGAGCCGCCGCCGCCGTTCTCCTATTCCACCCGGCGGATCGACAGAGAGCAAGTCCCTTGTCACCTCACGTACACCAATGAGCGGACACACGCGGTCATCCGGAAAAACATGGAGAACTCGCCGCTCTACGCGGGCGTCATCGTGGGAACCGGACCCCGGTATTGCCCCTCCATCGAGGACAAGGTCGTCCGGTTCGCCGAGAAGACCGCCCACCAGGTATTCCTGGAGCCCGAGGGCCTGGACACCGACGAGATTTATCCAAACGGCGTCTCGACCAGCCTGCCCGAGGAGGCACAGGTCGAGTTCGTCAGGACGATCCCCGGACTGGAACGGGCCGAGATGACCAAGCCCGGCTATGCCGTGGAATACGATTTCGTCCCGCCGACACAGCTCCGCTCCACGCTTGAAACCAAACGGGTCCGGGGTCTCTACCATGCCGGGCAGTTGAACGGGACGACGGGCTACGAAGAGGCGGCGGCCCAGGGGCTCATGGCGGGCGCCAACGCCGCGCTCTCCGTTCAGGGAAAAGAGCCTCTTGTCCTCCGCAGGGACCAGGCATACATCGGCGTCCTCATCGACGACCTCGTGACCAAGGGAACGAATGAACCCTACCGGATGTTCACCTCCCGCGCCGAGTTCCGGCTCCTCCTCCGAAACGACAACGCCGACGCGCGCCTGCGCGACGTGGGCCGCTCGGCCGGCCTGGTGGGCGATGAAGATTACGGGCGGTTTTGCCGAAAGCGCGAGGTCGTCGAGAATGAAATCGAGCGGCTCAGGATGACCCGCGTGACGCCCACGCCGGAGTTGAACCTCGCCCTGGAGGGCCTCGGGACGTCGCCCATCCACTCCCCCTCGTCGCTGGCCGACTTGTTGAAACGGCCCGAGCTGAATTACGAAGCCGTCAGGGCGATCGGGCCTCCGGCCCCGGAAGCGGCGGGCGGGGGCTCTCGCGAAAGAGGCGAGTCACTGATTGGTGACATTGTTGAGGGGGTCGAGATTGCCGTAAAATATGAGGGCTACATCGCCAGGCAGGGGCGGCAAGTCGAGCGAGCGCGGGCCCTTGAAGACCGGGAAATCCCAAAACCATTTGATTATAAAGAAGTTAATGGGTTATCGGTCGAGGTGAAGGAAAAGCTGGACCAGATTCGCCCCCGGACGCTCGGACAGGCCGCCCGGATCTCCGGCGTCACCCCTTCCGCCGTCGGTCTTTTGATGGTTCACCTCGAGCGGTTCAGGCGGTCGGCGGCTTGAAGGCGGGCAAGACGCCCGCCCTGCCCGCTTGAAACCCCCGGCGCGCTGGCCTTGCCGCCGGAGCCGATTAGCCTGGATTTCTCATAAAGAAATGGCCGATCAGGAGATGAAGGAAGCCCTTTCCACACGAATTCCAGCGATCCCGTCATTCCCGCGAAGGCGGGAATCCAAGCCGGGGTGGATGGGAGACCATTCCCACGACTCTATTGCTTCGTGTCGAACCTCCATGGGTTTCTGGATTCCCGCCTTCGCGGGAATGACCGTTGCGGCGGATTTGAAACCGGCTGTTCCCCGGAAGGACCTGCCCTGACGAATGCAGACTACAGCGGGTGTTTCGGAAAATGAGGTCGGCGCTTCCAGGATCGCGAAAGACCAAGCGAATTCATCGGTTCGAAAATCGTCTACCGCACCCCTTGTGAGAAAGCCAGGTTAGGCCCTCGGAACGCAAGGCCACTTTCGAGACACGACTATGACGGCTTATCGCTTCGATGGGTCCTCGCATCGCCTTATCCGGGTTTCATGAACCCTGAAATCCGCGAGGCCCTGGCATCCTCCTTCGCCCGCCGGGGCTCTCCTCTCGACGATTCCAAAGCGGCTGCTTTGTCGGCCTACGTCGCGCTTTTGAACAAATGGAACCGGACGGGGCGCCTGACCGGCGTCCGCGATCCCGTTGGGATAGCCGGCCGGCTCCTGCCCGAGTCTCTCGATTTTCTGGGCCTTTGGGACCCGCTGGATGGGGAGAAGGCCCTGGATGTCGGCGCGGGGGCAGGGGTCGCGGGCATCCCAATCGGCGTGATGTTTCCCGGGATCCGGATGACGCTCGTGGAATCGGGGGGCCGGAAGGTGGCGTTTTTGAAACAGGCGGTTCGGGAGGTGGGGATCGGCGATTTTCGGGTGATTCACGTACGGTTCGAGCGCCTGGGGCTGGACCGCGCGGCCGGGGAATCGGAGGAAGAACGGGCTGGACATCTCGGCGGATATGGTGCAATCTTGTCCAGGGCGGTCGCGCCGGTGGGGGTTTTGGCGCCGATGGTGTGGCGATTGTTGGCCCCTGAGGGAAGGCTCCTGATCCGTCAGGGAAGAGAGGCCGCCGCGGAACTCAAGGCCGCCCGGGGCGCGCTTGAGGACTGCGGCGCTCTCGTTCGGGGCCGCGTTGAAATTGAGGGCGGCCGGATCATCTCTTTGGGACACGGGGTCGATGGTTTCACGTGAAACAGGGCCTAGCCGCGACCCCGATGATGTTTCACGTGAAACAACCGGAAACCTTGGACAACAATGGCCAGGACGATAGCCATCGTCAACCAGAAGGGCGGGGTCGGAAAGACCACGACGGCCGTGAACCTTGCCGCATGTCTCGCCGCCGCCGAGCGAAAGACCCTCCTCGTTGACTTCGACCCCCAGGGGAACGCGACCAGCGGTCTGGCGTGCGAAGACCCGGGGACGGAAGGGGGCTCGTACGCCCTGGTGGTCGGCGGGCGCTCCGCGGAATCCGTCATCCGTCGCACGGCCCTCGAACACCTCCACCTCATCCCGTCGGGAATCGATCTGACCGGCGCGGAGATGGAGCTCGTGCAAACCCCGAGCCGCGAGTTCCGCCTCCTCGAAGCCATCAAGCCCCTGAATGAACATTACCGTTACATCCTCATCGATTGTCCGCCCTCCCTCGGCCTGCTTACCCTGAACGCACTGGTCGCGGCGAATTCCCTCATTATCCCCCTACAGTGCGAGTATTACGCCCTCGAGGGCCTCTCAAAGCTCATCCATACCGTCTCGCTCGTCCAAAAAAGCTTCAATCCCGGGCTCACGATGGAAGGCGTTCTCCTGACGATGTTCGACGGGCGCACTTCACTCGCCAGACAGGTGGCCGATGACGTGCGGCAAAACTTTCAGGGGCGCATCTTCGACACCGTTGTTCCCCGAAACGTCAGGCTGAGCGAGGCCTCAAGCCATGGGAAGCCCATCATCCTTTACGATATCAACTCCACCGGCGCCGCCGCCTATCTGCGGCTCGCGGGGGAGGTCATCGCCAATGGTTGAGAATACGTCCTCCGGCCCGCCGAAATCGCCGGTCGCCTGAAGTCAGTCACGCCCCCCTGCGCAGAGGGGGAGGGAGGGGAAATCATGGGAAAAAAACGATTGGGAAAGGGCCTGGCCGCCCTGTTTCCCGACGCCTCGCCGCCGGCCCCGGGCGCGGCTGAGACCCCCGCCGGCCGGACAATCGCCGACGTTCCCCTGGCGCAAGTCCGCCCGGGCGCGCATCAGCCCCGCCGCCGGTTCGATAATGACGCCCTCGCCCAGCTTGCGGACTCCATCAAGGCGGGCGGCGTCATCCAGCCCTTGATCCTGCGCTCTTTGCCCGGTTCCGGATATGAGATCATCGCGGGTGAGCGGCGCTGGAGGGCGGCGAAGCTGGCCGGCCTCGAAACCGTCCCGGCCATCATCAAAGACATTGACAACCAGACGGTCATGGAGGTTGCCATCATCGAAAACCTCCAACGGGAGGATCTCAACCCCATCGAAGAGGCCGAGGCATATCTCCGTCTCACCGACGACTTCCATCTCTCGCAGGAAGATGTGGCGCGAAAGGTCGGGAAGGATCGCTCTACGATATCCAACACATTGAGATTATTGAAGTTACCGAAACACATCCAAGGCGATGTCATCGCCGGCGCTCTGTCGGCCGGCCACGCCCGCGCGATCCTCGCTCTTGCGACGCCCAAAGCCCAGATGGCTCTCGCCGAGCAGATCAGGTCGAGGGGTCTCTCGGTGAGGGAGGCGGAGACCCTGGTGAACGCCCCCAAAAGGCCGGAGAAGAAGAAACCGGCTTCTCGACGTGATGTCCACCTGCGTCGTGCGGAGGAGGATCTTAAGCGAAAGTATGGAACGAAGGTCTCGATCAAGGGGACGGAGAAATTCGGTCGAATTATATTCGAATATTATACGAATGATGACCTGATACGTCTCGTTGACGTCCTGAATCCCTGATCTGGGCGCCTGCGGGTGTCGCGATTGAATCGATCACCGGGACATGGAGCTCCGCGGGCGACAAAAACATTGACACGGGACATGAAAAACCATATTTAGTAGCGTTGCTTTCAGGGTTGTCCGGCTTTCAAAACCTTTCACCATCTGTTACATCCACTTTCTATGTCCAAAGTCGGCGACGTAATTCGGGATATTTCCGGTTGGGAGGAGGAGGCCGGGGCGGCTGTCGAGGGCTCCGATGCCGAAGCGCGCGCGCTCCTCGATCAGGCCCGGAAGGATTCCGGCGACCGATTGGCGGCGGTGCGTGAGAAATGCGCGGCCGAGCGGGACGCTCTCCTTGAAGCCGCCGAAGCGGAGGGCCGGCGGGAGGCCGATGATATCGCCTCTCGGACCCGGAACACCCTTGAGCGGATGAGAGAATCTTTGCCTTCCCGGCGCGCGGCGGCCATCGAGTCGATCATCCAAGAAATGAGGGCGGCCTATGGCGGTCGTTAAGGCGCAGCGGGCCTTTCTGGCGGTCCACGCCGACGAAGCCCCGGCCCTCCTGACGGTTTTGCAGGAGAAGGGGCTTTTTGAGCCCATCCCTCCCGAAGCGTGGCCCGTCGAGGAGGCGGAGCTTGAAGGCGCCCGCGCCTATGGTGATCGTCCCTTCGACCTGGAAAGGGAGGCGGAGGCCCTTCGCCGCGCCCTTTCCTTTCTCGACGCCCACGCCCCTGAAACGGGCGGCCTCAAGAACCTCTTTTCACCTAAACCCGCCTTCAGCATTCAGGGACTCGCGGACGGCTTCAGGAAATTTCCGCTGGCTGAAGTCTCCGGAAAAGTTCGCGCCGCCGAGGCGGACCTTCAGCGGATCGCGGTGGAAGAGACCGGGATCGCGCATCACCGGGAAGGCCTCGCCGAATGGCGGGACGTGGACGTCCGGATGGATCGGGTCAGGGGGCTTCGGGAGACGGACGTCATCCTGGCCGCCGGGCCCCCGGGATCGCGGGAATCGCTGATGCGGGCCCTCGGCGACGCCTCCGCGCGGGTGCACACGGAGGAAATTTCGTCCGGCAAGGAGGGCGTACGGTTCATCGCGATATCACTGAACGAGGATGGGGCCGTCCCGGAGGCCGCGCTGCGGGGGGCGGGCCTCACCGTCATCGAGAAGCCGGACCTCCTTTCGGAATCCCCCGGGGGCGATGGGGAGGCGCTGTCCGATGACGAAAAAATCGATTGGGGGGCGAGCCCCTCGGAGATCCTGGCCCGCCTCGATCAGCGCCGCTCGGTCCTGGAAATCTCCCGACGGGAGCTCCTCGCCGGCGTCCGCGAGCTGGCGGGTTACCGGGCCGGACTTCAGGCCGCGTCGGATTACGTGGACATCCTGAAGGCCCGCAAGGACGCGGAGGGCTGGCTCGTCGAAACGGGCGACGTCGCCCTGGCCATGGGCTGGGTCCTGGAGGATCGGAAGGAGGCGCTTCGCAAGGGTCTCGTCGAGGAGATCGCGGAGGTCCATGTGGCCTTTCTCGACAATCGTCCCGAGGACGCCCCTCCGATTCAACTCGCGAGCACGGCGGCCACCCGGCCCTTTACGGTTCTCACACATCTCTACGGTCTGCCCAAGCACATCGAAGCCGATCCGACGCCTCTCCTCATGCCGTTCTTCTTCGTGTTTTTCGGGCTGTGTCTGACGGATTCGGGTTACGGCCTGGTGATGGCCCTGCTCTTCGGATGGGGCCTCCGCAAGATGGTCCTCGGGCCGTCGGCGCGGAATTTTTTCCGCCTCCTCATGTGGGGGGGGATCTCGGCGTTTGTCTTCGGCGCGTTTGTCGGGGGCTGGTTCGGCAATACGCTGAAGATCCTCCCGGCGAGCCTGGGCTTCCTGGATCGGTGGGCGAACGCGGTTCTCGTTCTCGACCCCATCCGGAATCCGGTCCCGTTTCTGATGCTCTCCCTCATCCTCGGGGTGATCCAGATTTACGTGGGCCTCGTCTCCAAGCTCGTCGCCACGTGGAGGAAGGCCGGCTGGGGGGAGGCCCTGGCGGGCGAGGGCGTAGAGGTTTTTCTGCTGAGCGGGTTTCTGTTCCTGGGTCTGGTCAAAGCCGGGGTGCTGCACGAATCCCTCGGGCCGGCGGCGACGTGGACGGCGGCCGCGGCGGCGGGGACGACGGTCCTGGCGAGGGGCAGGGGGTACAAGAACATTTTCGCGAAGCTCGGCGGAGGACTGCTCGGGATCTATGCGCTGGTCAATTACCTGGGCGACATTCTTTCCTATTCCCGCCTGTTCGCGCTGGGGTTGGCGACGGGCGTGATCGCGGTCGTCGTGAACACCTTTACCGAGATCCTGGGCCAGGTTCCCGTGGCGGGTGCGGTGCTGATCCCCCTGGTGTTTGTCGTCGGGCATTCGTTCAATCTGGTGATCAGCGCGTTGGGGGCTTTCATCCACTCGGCGCGCCTCCAGTATGTGGAGTTTTTCTCCAAGTTCTACGAGGGGGGAGGCCGCGCGTTCGCCCCGTTCCGGGCCGCGCCCCGATACGTCGATTTGGAGACCTGGTTCACGCCATGAATTTGAGCCGTTCCCTTTGCGGGAAATGGGTTTTTTTGACGGGACGGCCGGCACTGAGGACAGGAGAAGAAGCGGAATGATTGACGGCGTGGTTTGGGCGCTCCTGGGCGCCGCGATGGCCATCGGTCTGGCAGGCTCGGGCTCGGGTCTCGGCGTCGGGATCGCCGGAACCGCGGGCGCCGGCATCTTGACCGAAGATCCGGGGAAGTTCGGTCTGGTCCTCCTTTTTCAGGCCCTCCCGGGGACCCAGGGGATCTACGGCCTTTTGGTGGGTTTCCTGGTCCTGATCAAGATCGGGTTTCTGGCCGGGACAGTGGCGGCGGTGACGGCCACCCAAGGGCTTGAGATTTTTTCGGCCTGTCTGCCCATCGGCATTGTGGGATTCTTCAGCGGAATCGGCCAGGGCCGGGCGGCCGCCGGATCGATCTTTCTCATCGCCCGAAGGCCCGAGGAGACCGGCAAGGCCATCGTGTTGCCGGCCATGGTGGAGACCTATGCGGTCTTCGCGCTGCTGGCCAGCATCCTCATGCTGAACGGCATCGAGATTAAGCTTCCCTGATGATGGGGCGGCCGCGGAGAAAATTGGACCGCGGGTTCGCCCGGCGCGTTTGAGGTGTGGCTGTGGGTCTGAATGAGATCAAATCGCGGGTTCTGGAAGGAGCAAGGGCAAAGGCCGAAGCCCGCCTCGCGGAGGCCGGGCGCGAGGCCGAAGCCATCCGCTCCAGGGGCGCGCGTGACACTGAGGAAACGGAGCGCCGCCTGCTTCGCGAGGCGCGCCTCGATGCGGACGCGCGAAAAGAACGGCTCTTGACGGATGCCCGCCTCACCGCGCGAAAGGCCGTCCTCGCCGAAAAGCAAAAGGCCCTGGACGATGTATTCCAATCCGCGATGGACGCCTTCGCCGCTTCGGAAGATGATTTCCGCATCGCCCTGCGGCGCGCTCTCCTGACCGTCGTCGAGACGGGAGAAGAGAGCCTGCTCCTTTCCCCGGCGGACCGGGAGGCGTGGGGAGGGCCTTTCGTGGAGGACTTGAACCGCGCGCTCGAGACGGAGGGGAGGAAGGGCGCCATCCGCCTGGCGGACGCCGGCCCGGACATCGCGGCCGGGGCGGTGCTCCAACGCGGCAGCGTGGAAGTGAACCTCTCCCTGGAGATCATGGCGCGGCGGGTCCGGGAGGGTCTCGAAGAGTCGGTCGCGAAGCTTCTGTTCGACGCGGATGACACCCGGGAGGCTTCGGGTTGATCCAGGGTTTCTGCGCGGCCGCGTTCAACGAGGCGGACGAATTTCTCTACGCGGCCGGCCGGGTCCGGGTGCTCGAAGGCGCCCTGCTCCGCCGGCGCGATCTCGAGCGGGCGGTCGAGGGCGGGTCGGTAGAACGGGCCTGGGGGACCCTTCGCGACGCGAGCCCGTGGTGGGGAGACCGCATCGACGCGGCGGGGTTGAACAGCGAAGCCCTCCTGGCGGAGCGGCTGGTTGAGTCCATCCGGGAGGTTGCTTTCATGACGCCAGCCTCTCCCGTGGCCGTGGTCTTCGCCATTCGGTGGGATTTTCTGCGGTTGAAGGACAGGGCGCGGCGGGTCTCTTTCGGCGAGGGCGCTGAACTCGAGCGGCTCGGCCGGATTGTGGGGGAGGGGGGCTTTCTCCTCGAAGGGGGCGCGCGTCCGGATTACCACGAGGCCCTGGCGCGGCTGTCCGACGGCCTCGCGCGGGAGCATCTTCCCCAGACCGTGGATCGGGTGCTGGACGCGGAGATGGTTCGGATCATTTTTCGACGGCTTGCCGAGAACCCGGTCCCCT
>JASLXW010000083.1:4846-11343 GCA_030740135.1 Nitrospinota bacterium | reverse complement strand
AAGGGGCCGAACTTGACATCCGTGAGATCGAAGGCCATATACAACGTAATAATTCTCGCGATCGCGCGACATGCTTCCGGGCAATCGGCAGCACCCTATCCCGAGACAATTCCGAAAATCCCCGTCTGATCCAGGTGCGCGTGGAAGAGACGAAACGCCATGACGCGTCCGTGCGCCCGAGTGCGCGAGCGCCCGCTTGGCCCACTGGAGACTTCCATTTCATGACCCACAGCTCCTTCACCGAACTCGGTGTGGCCGCGCCCCTTCGGCGTGCCCTGAAAACCGAGAACTACATCAACCCCACGCCGATCCAGGCGCGGACGATCCCGCTGCTTCTTGCCGGGAAGGACCTGATCGGCATCGCCCAGACCGGCACCGGCAAGACCGCGGCCTTCGCACTGCCGATCCTGCAGCGGCTCTCCGAGAGGCGCCAACGCGCCGTCCCCTGTGAGCCCCGTGCCCTCATCCTGTCGCCGACGCGCGAACTGGCGCTCCAGATTGGGGACAGCTTCAAGACCTACGGGCGGCATCTCGGGCTTCGCCAGGCCGTCATCATGGGCGGCGTCGGGCAACAGTCCCAGGTTCGGGCGCTCGCCCGCGGGGTCGACATCCTGATCGCCACCCCAGGGCGTTTGCTCGACCTGATCGGTCAGGGCCACGTCCGACTCGACGAGGCATCCTTTCTCGTTCTGGACGAAGCCGATCGCATGCTGGATATGGGCTTCGCCCCGGACGTGCGAAAGATCATGGCAGTCTTGCCGAAGCAGCGGCAGTCGATGCTGTTCTCGGCGACGATGCCCCCGGATGTCGTGCGCCTGGCCCGCGAGATCCTCCGCGAGCCCGTTCGCGTCGAGGTCTCGCCGGAAGCCGTGACCGTGGAACGGATCGACCAGAGGGTCTTCTTCGTCGAGAAGAACAACAAGCGCGCCCTCCTGGCCAAGTTGCTGTTGGACCCGGCGATGGCCCGGGTCCTCGTCTTTACGCGCACCAAGCGCGGCGCCAACCGGGTGGCCGAGCAGCTCAGCAGAGCGGGCGTCGCGACCGAGGCGCTCCACGGAAACAAGTCCCAGAACGCCCGCCAACTTGCCCTGAGCAAGTTCCGAACGGGCCGCTCGCGGGTCCTCGTCGCCACGGACGTCGCTTCGCGCGGGATCGACGTGGAGGACGTGACCCACGTCATCAACTACGAGGTTCCGAATCTGCCGGAGAGCTACGTCCACCGTGTCGGCCGGACAGCCCGGGCAGGCGCCGAGGGCGTTGCGCTCTCCTTCTGCGATCCGACTGAGCGCGCCTACCTCCGCGACATCGAGAGGCTGACGAAGCGCCCCATAGCCGTTGTCGAGAACCGGCCGATTGACAACGGGAGCGGGTCCCCCCCGCGAGCCACGCCCTCGACGAGACCGGCTCCGTCCTCCCCAAGGCGCCGCCGCCGCTCCCGAGGCGCCCAAGCGAGCCGGGCGGTGTGACCTGCTCTGGATGGGCGACCTGCCGGGATTTCTCCATTGACTACGTCAGCTATCCGACGCTCCGCTCCGCCATCGGCGCCCACTACCGATTCCTCAAAACACTCGGAAGAGGCCCCGTCCCTGTGGGTCCTTAGGGATTGGCAAAATGCAAAGGGATTCGCACTCCTGAATCTCTTCCAAAGTTCCGTAGTGGGAATGTCGTCGAAAGGGGCGCCCTGCGGCTCGAAAGAAGTAAAGCTGAAGGGGAGTGAACCCGTCCCTTTCCCCCCCCCGGCTCATAGACCGCGACCCATACAGACGCCCTCACGGCTCTTGGGGGGTCCCCCGCCCGTCGCTCGGCGGAATAGGGGACCCACTCCCAGCCCGGCCCTTTTTAGGGTTCACGCCCCTGGATAACCCCTTGCGTCTACCCTTCGAATGGAAGCGTTGGGGTGCGGCCCCTTTTGTCTGTGCGGTGCGTCCGCAGGAACCCTATGCCCACGCGCCCCCTTGGGGGTGTGCCAGCGCCCCCCCTGCCCATAGAAGATGTGAGGGCCGTTGTCCCTGCATTTGGACATTTGACCTCTTAATACGCGCACGCACGCGGGGATAGTGCCCGAAGGGTGATCCTCGGGTGGGGGCGTTTTCAGAACAAAACCGAGGGTGCGCACCGGTTCCGTCACCGGGCGGCCCAGACCCTGAGGGCGATCCACATCTTCTGTAAGCGGGAAAGAGAAACGGTGTTGCGGAAGACGTCGTACCGGAGGTTTTCGATCTCCCGGAGAAGCCGGCGGTAGATGCCGCCCATGATCTCGGCGGCCAGCATTCCGGGCCGGTCCTCGGGGACGAGGGTCTCCCGGGCCTCTTCGTAGAAGCGGTGTGCGCGCTCGCACTGGAACTTCATGAGGGCGATGAACCGATCGCCGTAGACGCCGCCCAGGATCTCTTCCTCCCGGCAGCCGAATCGGTCCAGGTCTTCCCGGGGGAGGTAGATGCGCCCCCGCTCGGCGTCGGACCTGACGTCGCGCAGAATGTTGGTGAGCTGAAAAGCGACGCCCAACTTCTCGGCGTAGCGCTTGGCGTTCTCGGTGCGGTAGCCGAAGACCTCGATGCACATCAGGCCGATGACCGAGGCCACGTGGTAGCAGTAGCGATAGAGATCCTCGAAGGTCTCGTAGCGGCTGCGGTCAAGATCCATCTCACAGCCGTCGATGAGGGCGAGGGGAAGCTTCCGGGGGATGTTGAAGGCCCGGACGGTTTCGGCCATCTGGACGGCGATGGGGTGGTCCGGCCGCCCCCCCCCGCCCCCCCGGCCCCCGTACATCCGGTCCACCTCCCGCCGCCATTCGGCCAGGCCCTCGGCCGCCTCCGCCGGGCCGGCCTTCTCATCCACCACGTCGTCCACGGCCCGGGAAAACGCGTACACCGCGTAAATCGCCTCGCGGCGCGGCCGGGGCAAAAACAGGAAAGAATAAAAAAAGTTCGACCGGCTGCGGCGGGTCAGCTTTCTGCAATATTCCAGGGACCGGGTGGCGACGGACTGCATTTCGGGTTTCCAGCCTCGGAATCGATGACCCCGGGGTCGAGGGACCCCCCGGGTCTCGGCTAACAGGACGGGCGGGTCACCAGTTCATCTGACGCATCAGGTGCGCATAGAAGGGATCATGCAGGAACTCCCTTTCGATGTGAAGCGCCCCGACGCGCCTCCAATCCTGAACAAAAGCGGCCCCGGCCCCCCCCTTGCGCGCGCCGCCCGGGCCTGCTACCTGTACGTCACCCGGCCGGTCACGGACACCTCGTACCGCCGCTCGAGCGTCTTCCGGTTGACCGTGACCCGCAAATCCCGCTTCGAGATCTCCCTGGGCGTCCGGCCGATGCGCGAGGCCAGCCACGCGGCGATCTGGACAAAGGTCGACTTTGCGTTCTCTACAACGTTCTTACGCTTCGGAAGCACCACCTGCTCATAATAAAAAACTTCCAGGTCGAAGCCGTTCGCCCGTTCGTCGGTAATCAGGTATCCGGCGTTCGGCTCGACGAGAAAATCACGCTGAAAATGGTCGGGGATGGGCGAACGACATCCGAACAAGGCCGCGGAAAGCATGATGGGTCCGGCAACCCGGAAAAAGGTCCTTGTCATTGTATCTGGTGATTCCTTCCCGCAATGTGATTCTTCCGGCATAAAACGCGGGGCTCGAAGTTCCCCCCCCCCGCAGGTGGACGCCCGGGAGCGCATCGGCGGTGAATCCGTCGAAGCGCCCGGCGCGGGAAAATCTTCCCACAAGGTTTTCGGGGGTGTCAATCGCGGAGAGCCGCGGCGCCGGCGACGCCCCGATGAAAAGGGGCCATGCCTGGGGAGAGAAAGCGCCCCGCCGTCGGGCCGCATCCCGGTGGACGGTTGGTTGGGACGGATTGGCCGGACGCGTTACAGGCCGGCGAACGGATCCGGCTCGGGGGGATGGATCTCCACGTCGCTTCGTGCGCAGACGAAGGATTCGTAGGGAAAGAACCAGCGGCCGGCCAGGCCCATGATCCACCACCAATGGCTCTTGAACCCCCACACCCCCAACTGGCTTCGATACGTATACAGCGCCCGGCACTTTTTTCGGAGATTGCGACGGATGTCCAGCCGCGTGGTGATGGCGTCGTCCGGCGTTCCGACCTTGTTCTCGTCGAAGTCGGGGTTGTCCATGGGGGTCTTTCTGCCGAGAAATTTCAGCGTCCTCCACAGGCGGAGCATGTCCGACCGGCGCCACGCGGTGTAATAGAGCTTTTTGACGCGCCAGGGACCCGGGACGTCATCCCCCTCGTCCCCCCCACCGTCCTTTGGACCTTCCGCCGCCTCCAGGGCCGCCAGGGTCGCCTGGTGGGTCATGATGTGGTCGGGGTGGCCGTAGCCGCCGTTCTCGTTGTACGTGACAACCACGTCCGGACGGTGCCGGCGGATGGCCTCGGCAATGCGCCCGGCGACCTCGCCCAGGTCCGCGTTCATGAACACGCCGGGGTCGTTGTTTTGCTCCCACCCGTCCATCCCCGAGTCCCGGTAGTCCAGATCGTAGACATGCGTAACGCCCAGGATCTTCGTCGCCTTGGCTTGTTCCTGTTTCCGAAGCTCGATCAGCCGTTTGCGGTCTTCGAGATTTTCCCGCGGGCTCAGCGGGTGGCGCGAGTCCTTGGCCTCGCCCATCTCCCCGTTGGTGCAGGTGATCAGGACGGTCGTGCGTCCCGCCGCGGCCGACTGGAGCAATAACCCTCCCGTCCCGCTGCACTCATCGTCCGGATGGGCGTGGACGGCCAGGAGCGTGAGGGTGTCCCGGTGATCGGATCGCGCGGCGGGTGAGGATTCGCTTTTCACGTACGTTGGCATGGGTCGCGGAAAAAAATGGGAAGACGCGCGTCAACGCCTTCCCACGGACAAACATTCTCTTGTCTAGATAGGCGCGGCGGGCGGGAGCGTCGAGGGGGAAAACAGGTTTCCGTCGAGCCGGCTCACGTGAGCGAGGTCCACAGGACCACAAGGCCCAGCGCCCAGAGGTAGAAGGAGAACAGGTAGAGTTTTCCGGAGATGGTGAGCCGGATGAGCCCCTTCAATCCAAAATAGCCGACCACGGCCGCGATGACCGTCCCCAGGAAAATGGGGCCGATATCCATCCCCCCTGTCCGGCCGGACAGTTCACCGGCCTTCAGGACCAAAGCGCCGAGGATGGCGGGGATGGCCATCAGGAACGAGAACCGGACCGACAGGCCTCGCTCGATGCCCAGGAAGAGGCCGGTTCCGATTGTCATCCCGCTGCGGGAGATTCCGGGCAGGAGGGCGATGGCCTGATAGATCCCGACCCACGCGGCATCCCGGACGGTCAAGTCCTCTTCCGACCGTTCGCCCTGCTTATTCCGGACGGCAAACAGCAGGATGCCCGTGATGATGAACATCCCCCCGATCAACGGAAGGATGTTGAAGGCCCTCTCTATCCACCGATTGAACAAGATGCCGATCACACCGATGGGGACGGTCCCGAGGATGGCCAGCCAGCCCAGGCGGGCGGCGCCGGGAGATTGTCCGCCCCCTTTTGTGAACATGGAGGTCAGAACGACCCGGATGTCCTTGGAGAACACCACGAAAATGGCGATAAGCGTTCCCACGTGAAGCATGATGTCCAGGAACAACACAGGTCCCCGGACGTCCAGGATTTTCTGGAGAACGGCCAAGTGGCCCGAGCTGCTGACCGGAAGAAACTCGGTCAGTCCCTGGAGGACGCCGAGGAGGGCGGCCTTTAGATAATCGCTTGACCCCTCCATCGGTTGGACTCTCCCCACCGGGTTGGAAATAGAACCGAAAGACGCAAAGGATTATAGATACCTGTCCAACCGCTTCCGCTTCAGGGCCTCGACCACCTTCCGGACGTCCTGCGCCTGACTCCGCGCACAGATCAACATCGCGTCGCCGGCGTCCACCACGATCAAGTCCTTGACGCCCACGGTGGCCACAAGCTTCCCGGGAGCATGGACGATCAGGTTGCCGCTGTCCACGCCGATGTGCTCGCCCACAACGACGCTTTTTCCGGACGGGCCGGAGAGCAGGTCGCCGAGCGCGCCGAAATCCCCGATGTCGCTCCATCCCACCCGGCAGGGCAAGGAGGCCACGGCGCCCTCCCGCGCGGCGGCCTCCATCAAGCCGAAATCGATGGAGACGGCCGGGAGCCGGGGGAACGTCTCTCTCAGCGTCTTCCTTTCCGTCCTTTTCCCCAGGGATCGCTCGATCCGCAGGAGCCCCCGGTGAAGCGCCGGCAGGCGGCGGGCCATCTCGCTCATCACCCGTTTCGCCGAGAGGATGAAGATCCCGCTGTTCCAGGCGTACCCGCCGGCGGCCAGGTACCGCTTGGCCTTTCGCGGGCTCGGCTTCTCGACGAAGGCCGCCACGCGATGGACGGGGTAGCCGCCCGAGGTTCCGATCGAGTCCCCTTCGCGCAGGTAGCCGTATCCCGTTTCCGGCCGATTGGGAGGCGCCCCCAGCGTCACGATGTCGTCGGTCTCCCAGGACCACGCCAAAGCGGCCTC
>JASLXW010000083.1:0-4836 GCA_030740135.1 Nitrospinota bacterium | reverse complement strand
TCCGGACGAAATGATCGGCGGGCAGGACGGCCAGCAGGGCCTTGGGATTCCGGCGGCGCGCGTGGAGGGCGGCGTAACCGATGCTCGCGGCCGTGTTCCGGCCCTCGGGTTCGGGGAGGAGGTTTTCCTTCGGCAGACGCGGCAACTCCCCGGCCACGGCGGAGACCGTTTCGGCCCCCGTCACCACGAACGTGCGAGAGGGCGGAATCAGTCCGCGAAGACGGTTCCGCGTGGCGCGGATGAGGGAGATCCCGCCGAACAGTTTCAGGAAGGGTTTCGGCGTTTGTCCGCGGCTGATCGGCCACAGCCGGGCCCCGGGTCCGCCCGCCAGGATCACAGCGTAGGCCGCCGGGTTCATGACGATTCCGATGGGGCCTTCCGGTGACGACCCAGGGCGAGCTTCACGAGCAAAAATCCCAGAACGAGGAGGACGATAAACACTATGGACAGGAGGTTGAAATACCGGTCGATGAACGTGCGAATCACATCACCGTAGAAGTAGATCAATCCGGCCACCAGGAAGAACCGCGCGGACCGGCCGACGATGGAGGCGATCACGAACGTCGCGAAGCGGATCCGGAAGGCCCCGGCGGCGATGGTGAACACCTTGTACGGGATTGGCGTGAAGCCGGCGATGGCGACCGCCCAGGCGTCATAGCGGTCGAAGAGCTGCTTGATGGAATCCCATTTGCCCTCGGCCCCGTAGAATCTAAGGATGCGGTTCCCGACGGTCCCCATGAGCCCCATCCCGATCAGATAGCCCAAGATGCCGCCGGCCACCGAGGCGGCCGAGCAGATCAGCGCAAACCACAGGGCCTTGTGGGGGGCGCCCAGCGCCAGGGCGATGAGAAGCGGATCGGGCGGAAGGGGGAAGAAGGAAGACTCCGCGAAGGCCAACAGGCCCAGGGCCCAGCTCCCGTAGGGGGTTTCCGCCCAATGGAGCATCCAGTCATAAAGCGATTTAACCATTCACGCCCTCGACTTGAGAAAACGCCTTCAAGTGGCCCAGGATTTCCGAACGGATCTCTTCGAGCCGCTCCGGGGACTCGGCCTCGAAGCGGGCGGTCAGAGCCCCGGTTGTATTGGAGGCGCGCACCAGACCCCAGCCGTCGCCGAAATCCGCCCGGACGCCGTCGAGGGTGATCAGGGGAAGCCGGCCTTCCAGCCGGTCCCGCAGGCCCTCGACGACGTGGAACTTTTCGGCGTCCGGGCATGGGAGCTTGATTTCGGGGGACGCGAAGAGCGGCGGAACGTCGGCCAGGAGGCTGGAGAGCGGCGCGCCGGCGCGGGCGCGCAAATCCAGGAGCCGCAGGGCCGCGTAGAGGGCGTCGTCGTAGCCGTAGTAATCGTCTGCGAAAAACATGTGGCCGGAGAACTCACCCGCCAGGGGCGCGTTCTCTTCCTTCAACTTCTTTTTGATGAGGGAGTGTCCGGCCTTCCACATCACCGGCCGGCCCCCCGCTTTCTCGATGGCCCGGATGAGGTTCATCGAACATTTCACCTCGAACACGATGGGGGCCCCGGGCCTGCGGGAGAGAACGTCGCGGGCGAAGAGGATCATCAGGTAATCGGGCCAGAGGATGGCCCCCTTCTCGTCGACCGCGCCGAGGCGGTCGCCGTCTCCATCGAATGCGACGCCGAGGTCCGCGCCTTCGGTCCGGACCGTTTCGATGAGGTCTTCCAGGTTCTCCGCAACGGAAGGGTCCGGGTGATGATTGGGAAAGTCGCCGTCCGGCTCGCAATACAGCGGAATGACCTCATGGCCGAAGGATTCGATGACCCGCACCGCCAGCTCGCCCATGACCCCGTTGCCGCCGTCCACGACCACTTTGAGCGGCTGGTCGAAAGAGAACTTGGAGCCCAGGACCGCCCGGTAGTCGTCGAGGACTTCCACCCGGACGGCGCGGCCGTTGCCCCGGGAGAAATCGCGGCGCTCGATGATATCGGCCAGGGCGCGAATCTCCTCTCCCGCCAAAGATTCCACGCCCCGGCAAATCTTGAATCCATTGAACTCCGGGGGGTTATGACTCGCCGTGACCATGACGGCGCCGTCGCTTTCGAGGTGAATCGCGGCGAAGTACAAAACCGGTGTGGGGACGACGCCCGCGTCGCTCACCTGGGCGCCCGTGGCCCGCAGGCCGTCGATGAGGCTCACCCGGATGGCGGGCGAGCTCGGCCGCACGTCCCGGCCCACAACAAAGGCGGCGCCGTCTTGAACGCGAAGGGCCGTCCCGATGGCGCGCCCGATCGCACGAACCGCGGGGACGTCCAAGTCATCTTCCACCACACCCCGAATGTCGTATTCTCTGAAGATCTCGCGGTTGACAGTTGGCATGAAGTACCGGCGGGTTCAACCAATGGGGAGAAAGATGCGGATGCCCACCCCTGACCCTAAGATAGCACAAGGCGTGGAAGGCCCGCAACTCATGACCCGCCCGCCGCCCCCCGCCGCCGCCCGGCCCGAAAGCGGGCGTTCGGAAATCCGGTCCACAGCACAGAAATCTTCCAGCAGGGTTCGGCCCGGATTATGGTATAATTCGCATTGCGCCTTGCGAATTCGGCAAGCTTTTAATCCACCAACGTCACTCCTGGGTCATGGCCAATACAATCAGAAGCGAGGTCTTGAGGAAGTCGGCGCCTTTGGGCTGGAGGAGGCCCGATGGAATCCTGAAGCCCCTGTGGTATCTCTGGATCTGGTTTTCCCTGAGCCTCATTCTCATTTATCTGAAGATCTTCAACCGAACCCGTTTCGAGGGGCTTGAACACATTCCCGAAGACGGGCCCGTGCTGATTGTCAGCAACCACATCTCGGACCTGGACCCGGCGCTGATCCCGGCGGCCATCCTGATTCGGTATCCGACTCAACTGGCCCGATCCGTGGCCAAGACCGAGCTCGAAAAGGTTCCCTTTCTCGGCGTTTTCCTGAAGAGTTACGGCTCCATCTTCGTGGGCCGGACGGGTCGGGACCTTCGGGGCATGCGCCAGATCATCCAGGCGATGAAAACGGGGAAGGTGGTGATCTATCCCGAGGGAACCCGGAGCATGGACGGAAAGCTCCTTCCGGGAAAGCGGCCCGTGGGCAGATTGATTCATCTGGCCCAGCCGGTCATCATTCCAGCCGCGGTGTGGGGGACCATCCTGGCCATACCGCCCACCAGCCCATGGCCCCGCGCCGGAAAGGATCTCGGCGTCCGGTTCGGCCCCCCGTTGGACATGGAACCTCTCTACGCGCTGCCGCCCACCAAAGAGAGCAGCCAGCAAATCATCGATCACGTCATGTCGGCCATCGGCGGGCTCGTGGAAGAAGTCAAAGCCGAAGGCCGGGTCGTCGAGATATGAGCGGCTTCGCCCCTGTGGGGTCGATCCTTCGTGATGTCACCCGGTCCGCCCCATGGGGACCGGGGATTCAACGCTACGAGGTCATCCGGAACTGGGAGGAGGCCGTCGGCCCGACGGTGGCCCGGATGACAAGTCCAGTGGAAGTGAAAGGCCGAACATTATACGTAGAGGTTCGGGACCCGGTGTGGTTGCAGCAGATGGTGTTCCTCAGCGAATCCGTCCGCCGCGCGCTCAATCAAGCGGTGGGCCGGGATGTCCTGGACCGGATCTTTTTCCGCCAGGCGGACGCACCGGGGAGGCCCGCAGCCGCGGCCCCGGGGGACGGCGTCGAGGCCGAAGAGGCGCGGGAGCGGGGAGCCCGGATGGCCGCCCAAGCCCCGGATCGGGCGGAGTCGCAGGCCGCCCTGGCGAAGATCGAAGACCCCGGGGTCCGGGAGGCCCTTGCGCAACTGCTGGCCCGGGCTGGAAGGGTGGAACCTTGACAAATCGGACGATTGCTTGGGTTTGCGGACTCTTCCTGTCACTGGGGCTGACCCCGGGATGCGCGGAGATCACTCCGCAGGCCGAAAGCCCGGCCCGGCCCGCCGGGTCCGTTCCGGATCGCCGGCCCCTTCGCCAAGCCCAGTCCGAGAAAAATGACGCGGGCGGCGACCTGCGCGCCTCCGCGCGAGATCCCGCGAAATTGCCCGATTCGAAGTCTCGGCGCTCCCCCGATACGCCCGGGACCGATTACGCTTCGTTTATCCGGGGATACTCCGCTGACCTGGAAAGCGACCTTCCGGCGGCCGAACGGGCTTACCGGCAAGCGGTCCGTCTAGCCCCGCGCAATGCTTACCTCCGGTACGTCCTGGCCTCCGTGCTCCTGCGGCTCGGCCGGGTGGAAGACGCCGCAAAAGAGGCGCGGGAGGGCGTACGCCTGGCGCCCGGCCGGATAAGGCTCAGGCTCCTGCTGGCTAGTCTCGAGACCGCTTCGGGCCGCCGGAAAAAGGCCATCGCCCAATTCCGGGCCGTCCTGAAGATACGGCCGAACCGTCAGGAGGCCCACCTGTATCTGGGGGCGCTGCTCACGGAGACGGGCGAGTACGGCGAGGCCGCGTGGAACCTGAATCAGTTGTTGAAGCTGAACCGCCGGTCGGCTTTCGCCCATTACTATTTGGGACAGATCCACCTTCGGACGAAGGAATATGAGAAGGCCCTGAAGAGCCTGCGGTCCACCCTTCGCTCGTTGCCGCGTTTCCGGGACGCGCTGATCAGCGTCGGAAGGGTCCTGGAGCTCCAGGCCAAGATCCCGGAGGCCGTCAAGGCGTACCGCCGGGTCCTTCACTTCGCGCCCGGGAACAAGGTCGTCCGGGAGCGGCTGGAACAGTTGACGAACATGAAGGACGGCCTTCCGCCGCCGAAGGCCGGATTCGCGAAGTGGCTTCAGCGCTCCACCGCCGCCCTGCTCGCCCAACGGATCGTGGGGCTCATCCTCTTCGAGCAGCGCCGTTACGTCCG
>JASLXW010000082.1 GCA_030740135.1 Nitrospinota bacterium | reverse complement strand
TCCGGGCCATCCTGGACATCCTGGAGCGGAAGGGCGTCCGCATCGCTCTGGCCGCGCCCACCGGCAGGGCCGCCAAGCGGCTCGCCGAGGCCACGGGCAGGCCCGCGCGAACGATTCACCGGCTGTTGAAGTTCGAGCCCCGGCGGATGGTCTTCGAGTTCAACCGGACGAACCCCCTGCCGCTGGACCTTCTTATCCTGGACGAATCGTCGATGATCGACCTGCCGCTGATGGTCCACCTCCTCGACGCTATTCCCGTCCAGGCCCGGATCATCTGGGTGGGGGACGTGGATCAGCTTCCCTCGGTCGGACCCGGACAGGTTCTGAAGGATCTCATCGAGTCGGGGGTCTGCGAGGTGGTCCGTCTGACGGAGATTTTCCGGCAGGGGGACCTCTCCCTCATCACGGATTACGCCCACCGGATCAAACAGGGCCGGGAGCCGGGGTTTTCCGCGGAGGCCGAGGATGTCTTTTTCGTCGAGCGGGAGGACCCGGGCGAGGCCGCCGAGACCATCCGGGAGATCGTCGTCGAGCGGATTCCCAAGCGCTTCGGGCTGAATCCCAAGATGGACGTTCAGGTCCTGACGCCCATGCACCGGGGGGACCTGGGGGCGACGAATCTCAACGCCCTCCTCCAGTCCGCCCTGAATCCCGGCGGGGAGGCCATACAGCGTCACGGCCGATCGTTCGGCCGCGGGGACAAGGTGATGCAGGTCCGCAACAACTATGACAAGGACGTTTACAACGGAGACATCGGGTTCATTTCGCGTCTGTCCGCCGAAGACCAGCGGGTGGACGTGGAGTTCGAGGGGCGGAGCGTTCCGTATGACTTCTCCGACCTGGACGAGCTTGTCCTGGCGTACGCGGTGTCCATTCATAAGTCTCAGGGAAGCGAGTACCCCGCCGTGGTCATCCCGCTTCACACGCAGCACTATGTCATGCTTCAGAGAAACCTTCTCTATACGGGCCTCACGCGCGGGAAGCGTCTGGTTGTTTTGGTGGGGACGAAGAAGGCCCTGTCCATCGCCATCCGGAACGCCCCGGAGGGAGGGCGCTTGACGATGTTGAAAGAAAGGCTTGCGGCGGCGCTTTCCGGAGACCCACAAAGGTTAGGAGGGTGAACGCGGGGCGGCCGCCCCGGTTATCTCGAATCGGTCCGGGAGAGGGGGGGGGAGGAAAGATGGCCAAGCGCCAGGTGGACCCGGTTTTGATGAGCATCGTCCGGATCAAGCTCGTCCGGGAGGAGGAGGAGTTCGGCACGGCGACCGGTTTCTTCTTCACCAAGGAAGGTCGGATTTATCTCGTCACCAACCGCCATGTCGCCCAAAGCCGGAAGCGGGGCGCTCAGCCCACCCACTTCCGGATTCACCTTCACCAGACGGCGAGCGACCTCGGCGAGAACTTCTGGATGTCGCTGCCGCTCTTCGATGAAGGGGGCCGGCCGCGCTGGCTGGAGGACCCCCTCAACGACTCCGACGTTCTCTGCCTGGAGGTCGAGGAAATCCGCAGCCGCGCGGCGGAGAAGGCGATCGCGATCTCGGCGCTGTCCGAGGCCGATTTTGTTCCGGACGACCTCGATTTCGAGCTGGGACAGGAGCTTCTCGTCATCGGCTATCCCCGGGGATATCACGACAACGTCCACAACCTGCCGGTGATCCGCTATGCCACGCTGGCCTCGCCCTATCCCATTCCGTTTCAGGGGAAGCCCCTGTCCCTCATCGACGCCAACCTTCATCCAGGGACGAGCGGCTCCCCGGTCATCCTGAAGCCTTCCTCCATCCCCGCGACCCGTTGGAGCGCCGATCCCTTCTCGCGGCGGCGGGTGTATCTCCTGGGCGTCCACTCCTCTTCGGTCGGGGCGGTCCTGAAAGACGGCGGAAAGGACCCGCTGGGGCTTCACCTGGTCTGGTCGGCCACGTTGATCACGGACATCATCGACGGGAAGGCGTAAAGGGCGGTTCTCGAAACGTCCTCCCCGGCGTCACGCCCGCCTTTGATTCTCTTCTTTCAGGTATTTGCCGAATTCACTCATCTGATAGGAGATGAAGCAGAAGGCGTGGTGCAGCGCGATGTACTCCATGTCTTCCTTATCGGTTTCGGCGTCGTGCCGAAGCTCGTTGAGTTTTGCCAGAATGGGTTCCGCCCTGAGGTCTTCAGCCATCGCTGACTCCTTGGCTTGAAAGGGATTCGGGTTTCGCTTCAAGACCGTCGCGGGGCGCGATTCCGCCCCGGGATTTGACGAGCCGCACACCCGGCCATTATGACACGGCAAGCCGGGCGGGGAGGAGGGGGGGAGAAGGCCGAGCGGGTTTGCGGAATCTCCCGGGGGCGCTCAGGTAACAAATTCATCCGGGCGATGATACACTGAAGGAATCGCGGAGCGGAGAGACAGACCGCCCGGTTACGGAGTCGGAAGGCCCATGCCGTACGCCCACAAATACAAAGGGGGCCGGTTCGAGACGGGGGACATCCACGTCGTCGAGGAAATGCCCCTGGCCCTGATGGTGAACGGGGTCGAGCTGGCGACGCTGATGGCCACGCCCACCCAGCTCGACGCCCTCGTCCTGGGCTTCTTGTACTTCGAGCGGATCATCACCGACATCGGCCAGGTGAAGTCCATCGACGTAGACCTGGAAGACGCGACGGCGGACGTCGAGCTGCACGTCCCGTTCCGCCGCCCCACCCGGCGGGTCATCACCACCGGCTGCACCGGAGGCGTCAGCTTCCATCTCGGGATGACCGATTATCCGCCCGTCCGGTCCGACGCCCGTTTGAAGCCCGAGACGGTGCAACGGTTGATCCGGGCGCTCTACGCCTCGGCGGGGCTTTACCGGCGCTCACGGGGGATTCACGCCGCAGCCCTCGCGGACACCCATCCGGCGGACCCGGAGGCCCTCCTCGTCACGGCCGAAGACGTCGGGCGGCACAACGCCGTGGACAAGATCCAGGGCGAGGCCCTGGCCCGCGGCATCCCGACGAAAGACCGGGTCCTCGTCTCGACCGGCCGCATCTCCTCGGAAATGCTCCGCAAGGGGGCCCGCATGTTGACCCCTTTCATCATCTCCCGGACCTCACCCACGTCCCTGGCGGTGGAGATGGCCAAGCGAATCGGCATCACGCTCATCGGGTACGTGTGCAACCAGGCGTTCAACGTGTACAGCCATCCGCACCGGATTGACTACCGGCGTTCCGAGGGGAAGAAGATCTCCGTCCGGGTGATCGACGCCGGAGAGAACGGCGGTGCGGATCGGCGCGGGGGCTGAGGGCGGCTCCCGGTGAAGGCGCCCGATCTCGCGGTCCGGGGAGGAACCGTCCTTCTCGAGACCGGTCCGGTAGACGCGGACGTGGTGGTCCGGGGGGAGCGGATCGCGGCCCTCACGGCCCCCGGTTTCGGCCCGGTGGCGGGGGAGACCCTCGACGCGCGCGGCCTGCACGTCCTGCCGGGTCTCATCGACCTCCACGTCCACTTCCTGGACCCGGGCCTCACCCACAAAGAGGATTTCGCGACGGGCACCCGGGCGGCGCTGGCCGGGGGGTTCACAACGGTCTTCGATATGCCCAATGTCCAGCCCGCGACCACCACGGCCGGGGCCTTCCGCTCGAAGGTTGCGCTGGCGGCCTCGAAGGCCCATTGCGATTTCGGCCTGTGGGCGGGCGGCGCCGATCCGGGCGCGTACCGGGCCTTCGCGGACCTGGGCGCGGTCGGGATAAAAATTTATCAGCAGCAGCTCGCCCGGATTCAGGGGAACGCCTATTTCAACGAGCTTTTCTGCACCGAGGAGGACGCCCTTCATGAGGTCTTTCGGGGGGCGGCGGAGGCGGGCCTGCCTGTTTGTCTTCATGCCGGCGCGCCCGGGATCGAGGCGGAGGAGCGTGAGCGGCTGATCCGGGCGGGACGAAATCGGATGCGGGACCTGAACGCCCTGCGCCGGATTCCGGCGGCCGGCCTGGGCACGGCGAAGTGCGTTCATCTGGCGGAGGCCGTCGGGGCGCGCCTCCACGTGGCGCACATCTCTTTGTCGGGTCCGGAGTGCCTGGACAGGGTCCGCCGCGCCAAGAAGCGGGGGGTGAGCGTAACGGCGGAATGCCCGTCCGTGGCCCTGACGCTGGAGGACCTGGAGCGGGTGGGACCGCTCGGCTTGCCTTTGCGCTTCCCGCCGGTGAGATCCCCCTGTACTGAGAGGCCATGGCGGAAGGAACGATCGACGCCATCGCCACCGACCATGCGCCCCATACGGCCGAAGAGAAGCACCTCGGCTCGAAGAACGTTTGGAAGGCGCCCACGGGTTATCCCGCGCTGGAGGTCTCGCTGGCCATCGGCCTGGAGCGGGTGCGGCGGGGGGGGAGGGGGGAGGGGTCGCTCGGGCTCGCGCGGCTGGTGGAATTAATGAGCGCCGCCCCGGCGAAGATCGCCGGGATCCACCCGGAAAAGGGATCGATCCGGATTGGGGCGGACGCCGATCTCACGCTGGTGGATTTGAAGAAGGGCTGGACGGTCAAGGCCGGGGGCATAGAGTCCCGGGCGGGCTGGTCCCCGTTCGAGGGCCGCCGGTTCAAGGGCCAGGCCGTTGCGGTGGTCCGGAGAGGAAAGGTCGCGATGCGGGACCGGGAGATCCTCGCCCGTCCGGGCGAGGGAAAGTTCGTGGCCCCGCGGATGAGAGACGGCGGGACGGAATGAACCAGGAAAGGAGAGCGGACGATGCCGGTTTGGGATGAATTTCTGACGCCGTTGGACGTACAGGTTTTCGAAGCGGCGGGTTTTTCAGAGAAGGGAGACCTGGGCGGGCGGCCGGCCGTCCTGGTGGTGGACATGGTCTACAACTTCGTCGGCGATAAGCCCGAGCCGATTCTGGAATCCATCGCCAGGTTTCACCACAGCTGCGGCGAGCGCGGCTGGGAGGGGATCTGCGCGACGAAGGCGCTTCTCGACGCCGCCCGGGCCCGAAACACGCCCATCTTCTATTCCACCAACACCCTCCGGCCGGACGGCGGCGACACGGGCCGGTGGTCGGCGAAGAATCGCCGGGCCATGGAGCTCGGCCGGCGGGAAAGCGACCTGGGGTTTCAGATCGTCGAGGAGATCGCCCCGGAGCCCCGGGATTATATCGTCCCCAAGCTGAAGCCGAGCATGTTCTTCGGCACGCCCCTTGTGAGCCTGCTGCGGGGGCTGGAGATCGACACCCTCCTCGTCACGGGGACGACGACGAGCGGATGCGTCCGGGCCACGGTCATCGACGCCTTCTCTTACGAGTACAAGGTGGCCTTGGTCGAGGAGTGCAATTTCGACCGGGGCGAAGCCAGCCACGCCATCAACCTGTTCGACATGAACGCCAAGTACGCGGACGTGATCTCTCTCGCCGAGGCCAAGGCCTACCTGGCCGAGACGCCGGATCGGAAAGGGGCCGCCGCCGAGTCCGTCCAGGCGTAGGTCGGCCCTTTTGGAGGCACGCCGCCGGTCCGGATTCGGCCGGCCATGGCCTCAGCGGAATCCGACGCCGATGGTCGTCCGGAGCGGAAACGTCAGTCCCTCATCGTCCAGATAGGGGCGGAGCGATTCGCTCATCTCCGCGAAGAGCCGCTCGCGGGCCTCGGGGTCCGCCCGCGCCACCGGCCCGGCCATGGGGGACCCGGAGGTGTTCCACCGGACGTACGCCTCCCCGGACGGGAAGCGGGCCCATACTTCGGCGGGATGGATCTCGACGCCGTGGAATTCCGCTCCGGCGATGAGGGCGTGCAGGTCGTCTGCGTCCCCCAAGGTGAACCCGCCGCGCAGGATGTCCGCCGCCTCCGGACCCACGTGACGCTTCAGCGCTTTGATCAGAAGGGCGTGGACCGGGTTGAATCGCAGGGAGCCGATGACGCTGAGGGCCAGGCGTCCCCCCGGCGTCAGGACGCGCCGGATCTCGCGAAGGGCGGCAGGCCGGTCCGGGAAGAACTGGAACCCCTGTGAGCTGAGCGCCGCGTTGAAGGAGGCGTCCCGGATCGGAAGGTCCTGCGCGTTCGCCTGGAGCCATGCCATGGGCGCCCCCGCGGAGGGCGGGCGGGCGCGGGCGACCGCGAGCATTCCCGGATTGAGGTCGAGTCCGATCACGCGGCCGGTGGGTCCCGCCGCCCGGGCGGCCGCGCGGGCCACGACGCCGGTGCCGCAGGCGATGTCGAGCACCCGTTCTCCCGGTTGAAGCGCCGCCCTTTCGATGAGGGGCGCCGCCAGGGGTCCCAGCATGGCCGGGACCAGCCGCCGCTCGTAGATCTCCGGGGCGTCGTCGCTGAGCTGCCATTCTTCCTGTGGGTTCATGAGGCGCTTCTCCCGCCCTGGGGGCCCGGTCCAATCGCGGATGAGTCTGTTCCGGACAGGTCCCTCCGCTGCCTTGATTGTACATCGGTCGCTTCCGAAAATGCACGGGACCGGTCCTGGCGATCCGCGCGCCCCCTTGACCGCGTCTGGAAGTCGCGCCGAAGATAAGACGCCCGGATGGTCGGGCCGTCGGTTTTGGAGGCGTCGGAGAGTCCCCATGGAGAAGGAGAGCGGGTGAATCCCGAGAACTTGGCCGTCCTGGCGGCCTTTGCGTTCGCCTTTTGCTACCTGTTCGCCAGGGTCGCCGTCCAGTACGCCTCCGCATTTTCCGTGAACCTGTGGATGAACGGGATTTGCGCGATCGGGTTGAGCCTGTTCCTTCCGTTTGCGACTGTCCCCGATTCATTCCCCGCCGCCGCGCTGATCCATTTCGTCGTGGCGGGCGTCGCCTCCCCGGCGATGGCGGTGCTTCTTATTATTTTGGGGTCGCGCCGGATCGGGATATCCCGGACCGGGGCTGTAGCGGCCGGACTGGCCCCCCTCCTTTCATCGGCCGTCGGGGTTCTCTATTTGGGGGAAACTCCGTCCGGACGGGTGATCGCGGGCACCCTCCTGATCGTTCTGGGAGTCGTGGCCCTGTCCTTCGAGAAGTCCCATTGGGGTCGGACCTGGCGGTTCCTCGGGTATCCCATCCTGGGAGCGGTTTGTCTCGCATTGACGGCTGTTTTCCGAAAGCTCGGGCTCCAGGCCGCGCCCGGGCCCGTTTTCGGGGCCGTGGTTCAGAGTTGGGCGGGGTTGGCGTTTCTGATCCTCCTGGCCCCGCTGATCCCCACGGGCGAGCGGTTTCGGTGGGAGCGGGCGGCGTTGCCCTACTTCCTGTTGGGGGGATTGTTCGTGACCCTCTCTCTTTATTTCTATTTTCAGGCGTTGGAGGCGGGCGATGTGACCGTCGTCACCCCCCTCGCCCACACCTGGCCCCTTCTCGTCATGTTGTTCTCGCGGGGGTTCCTCCAGCGAATTGAGCACATCACCCCCCGGACGATGATCTCGACGGTCTTCGTCGTGGGCGGGGGATTTATGGTGATGAGTTAGCGCGATCGGATCATGAACATTTTCGCCTCCGGATCACCGTGAGAGGTGCGGATTTGTCATCGAACGCTTCTGTGTAATCTGTGATTTCATGGCAGTCTCGATCGGATTCGGTGTCGATCTTGACCCCTGGAAATTCACGTGGAATGGGCTTCCGAGGACCGCTCCCGCCGCATCAGCCACCAGAGAAGAAGCAGGCCGGGGAGCGCCGCCGCGGTCGTCAGGAGGAAAAAGGTCACCCAGTCCAGGTGATCGGCCAGCCATCCGGCGGAGGCCGAGAGCAGCGTGCGCGGGAACGACATCAGGGCGCTCAGCAGGGCGTACTGCGTGGCTGTGTACTGGGCGCTGCAAAGACCCGATAAATAGGCGACGAACGCCGCCGTCCCCATGCCGCCCGTCACGTTCTCGATGCCGATGGTGAGGGCCAGCATCGGGACGCTGTGGCCCACGGCCGCCTGGATCGCGAACATCAGGTTCGACAGCATCTGGAGGACGCCGCAGATCAGCAGGCTCCGGAGGATGCCGGCCCTGTTGACCAGGACGCCTCCGATGAACCCGCCCGCGAGCGTCGCCGCGAGGCCGAACAGCTTGCTCACGTTGGCGATCTCGATCTTCGTGAATTGGAGCTCCACGTAAAAAGGGTTCGCCATGGCCCCGGCCAGGGTGTCGCCGAACTTGTAGAAAATGACGAATATCAGGATGACGACCCAGCCTCGCCGGTTCATGAAGTCGGTGAATGGGTGGACGACGGCCGTTTGCATCCAGGCGGCCGTCTTGGCCCAGCCCGATCGTCCGGGGGGCGGCCCGGTCTCCGGCCCGGGGGCGCCGCCGCGCTTCGGTTCGGGGCTGAGGAGGATCGTCGCGATCCCGACGGTCACGAGCCCCCCCATGACGGCGTAGACCATGGACCAGTCCATGAAGGACGCCAGGTAGAGTGACCCCGCCCCCGACGTTAGCATCCCCACGCGGTAGCCGAAGACGATCGTCGCCGCCCCTGCGCCGTACTGGGTCTCCTCCAGGATTTCGACGCGGTAGGCGTCGATGACGATGTCCTGGCTCGCCGAGCAGAACGTGACGACGAGGGCCAGGATGGCGGTGAGCCGGAGGTCTTCGAGCGGGTCGGTCGAGCCCAGGCCGACCAAGGCGGCCATCAGCGCGACCTGGGTCAGGATGGCCCAGCTTCGCCGGGGGCCGAGGCGGGCGGTGAGGAACGGCACGCGCAGGTGATCGACCAGCGGCGCCCACAGAAATTTAAGCGTGTAGGGCGTCCCGACCAGCGCGAACAGTCCGATGGCCGTCTTGCTGACGCCCAGCTCCTTGAGCCAGATGGACAGCGTGGAGAAGGTCAGCAGGAGGGGAAGCCCGCTGGAGAATCCCAGGAACAGGATCACGAGGATCCGTTTGTCCCGGTAGACGGCAACGGCTTCGGTCCATCGGCGCATGGGCAATCCTTCAGGTGCAACCGGGCGCTATGACCAATCCGGTCTGAACGGCTCAAGGTTTCCCCCGACTCCGTGGACATGACCGGCCTGGACCGGCCCGGGGTTCCCTGGAGCGCGGGAAATGAATATAATGCCGTTTCGGCCGGCATTGGACAAATCCTGAGAAATGATCCGCTCGATGTTCGCCGCGGTCTTTTGATTTCCGCTGTCGGGATCAAAGGCATGAGCCGGCGATTGGGGGATCGCAATCCTGTGTGGGGGGAGGGCTGAATCGATGAAGGGGGTCGAGACAGGCCGTTATTTCGGTAAGAGCCAGCCCCGGTTCGAGGATTCGCGTCTCCTCACGGGCCGCGGCCGGTTCGTGGATGACATCCATCCGCCGGAGTGCCTGCACGCCGCCGTCCTGCGGGGCCCGCACGTCCACGCGAAGATCCGCTCCATCCGGACCGACGCCGCAAGCGCCTTGGACGGCGTAAGGCTCGTTCTGACGGCCGCCGACTTGGGCGATCTCGTCGCCCCGCTTCCGCAGCTTGTCCCGCACGCCGCGATCAAGGACCCCCGGACGCCCACCCCGCTGGCCGTCGGCAAGGTCCGCTATGAAGGCGAGCCGGTCGCCGTCGTCGTCGCCGGAGACCGCTACACCGCCGAGGACGCCCTCGAGCGCATCGAGGTGGATTACGAGGCCCTCCCGCCCGTGACGGACGTGGAGGCGGCGCTGGACGACGGGGGTTCTCTCGTCCACGAAGAGGCCGGCTCCAACGTCGCGGCGGATTTCCTCCAGGTCGTGGGGGACCCCGATGGGGCCTTCGCCGGGGCCGACGTGGTGATCAAGAAGCGGTTCGTCATCGACCGCGGGGCCTCCATCGCGATGGAGGGCCGGGGGGTCCTGGCGGAGTGGGACGCGCGGGACCGCAAGCTCGTGGTCCATGTCTCGACGCAGGCCCCGGTCCCGCTGCGGGCCGGGCTGGCCCAGATCCTCGGCCTGCCGGAGCACGACGTGCGGCTTGTCGCGCCCGACGTGGGCGGCGGGTTCGGGCCGAAGGCCATCATCTTCTATCCCGAAGAGATCCTGATTCCGCACTGCGCGATGCTTCTCGGTTCGCCCGTTAAGTGGATCGAGGACCGGCGGGAGCACTTCCTCGCGAGCACCCAGGAGCGGGCCCAGGTCCACGAGGCCGAGATCGCCTTCGCGAAGGACGGGACCCTCCTCGGCGTCCGGGACGACTTTCTCCTCGACGCGGGGGCCTACGTCCCATACGGGATCATCGTCGGGATCGTAACGAGCACCACCCTGCCCGGCCCGTACCGCCTGCGGAACTACGGGTCCCGCCTCCGGTCGGTCTACACCAACCGGATCATGGTGACGCCTTACCGCGGCGCCGGCCGTCCCCAGGCCGTCTTCGTCATCGAGCGGCTGTTCGACGAGGCCGCCAAGGCCCTCGGCATGGACCCGCTGGCGCTTCGGGCGAAGAACCTGATTCAGCCGGACGAGTTTCCGTGGGACATGGGGATGATCTATCAGGACACCTCGGACGTCATCTATGACAGCGGCGACTACCCCGCCTGCCAGCGCGCCGCCGTCGAGGCCGTCGGGTACGAGGAATTCCGCGAAAGCGGAAAAGCGGCTTACCGCAAAGAAGGCCGGTACGTCGGCATCGGCGTCGCCAATTACGTCGAGGGGACCGGCATCGGCCCGTACGAGGGCGCGAAGGTGTATGTCGAGCCGACGGGGGATGTCTTCGTCGGGACGGGAAGCGGGGCGACGGGGCAGGGGGCGGAAACCACGTTTTCGCAGATCGCCGCCGAGGCGCTCGGAATCGACCCCGGCCGGATTCGCGTCGCGACGGGCGATACGGACAAGTTCCACTGGGGGGTCGGCAATTACGCCTCCCGGACGGCCGTCGTGACGGGCTCGGCCGTCCACAAGGCGGCCGTGAAGGTCCGGGAAATGATGGCCAAGGTCGCCGCGGAGGAGCTGGAGGCGCCGCCCGAAAGCCTGGTCTTCGATGACGGCCAAGTCTACGTCGAGGGCGCCCCCGCGAGAAAGCTGACCTTCCGGGACGTGGCGCGCCTCGCGAATCCGCTGCGGGGGAACCTCCCCGCCGACTTCATCCCCGGCCTGGAGGCGACCGAGTTCCACGTCCCCAAAACGGCGGCTTTCTCCAGCGGTACGCACGCGGCCATCGTCGAGGTCGATCCCGATCGCTGCGACATGAAAATCCTGAAGTACGTCATCGTCCATGACTGCGGGAACATGATCAACCCGAAGATTGTGAACGGCCAGATCAAGGGGGGCTTCGCCCAGGGCCTGGGGGGCGCGTTCTACGAGAAGCTGGTTCACGACGAGCAGAGCGGCGCGCTGCTCACCGCGAGCCTGATGGACTATTGCGTCCCCACGGCCTCGGAGGTCCCGGAGGTCGAGATTCACCACCTCGTCACGCCGTCCCCCATCAACCCCCTGGGGGTCAAGGGGTGCGGCGAGGGGGGAACGATCCCCACGCCCACGGTCATCGCCGAGGCCGTTCAGGACGCGCTGTCCGAGTTCGGCGTCGAGATCGACGCGGTTCCCCTGAGTCCCGGGGTCTTGCACGGCCTTCTCCGGGAAAAGCGGGGG
>JASLXW010000081.1:3550-11448 GCA_030740135.1 Nitrospinota bacterium | reverse complement strand
AGGCCATCTTGTCCAGCAGGGTGCGTTCGAGGAGCTGATGGCGGTGGAGGGACCTTTCGCCACCCTCGCGAAGCGGCAAATCGTTTAGCCCGCATTTCTCAAAAGAAATCTAATCGCTGGCCCAACGGGTGGGAGATTTTGAAACCTGTTCCCCAAACCCCTCCCAGGGGGCCGGCTTGCAAGGCATGTCCCGGGCGAGGCCGAGAGAAGGCCTCCCGGGAGTCGGCCGTTGTTAATTCCGAAGCAGCGCCAACGCGTTCTTCGAGTAGATCTTCTCCTTTTCGGCCTCATCGGCCGAGAGGCCTTCGACGAGATCGACGCATGAATCGATTTCCACCCATGGATGATCGCTTCCGAACAGGAGCCCGTCCGCGCCGTAGAGCTTGTAGAAATAATCGATGGCCGGCTGATACGAGGACACCGTGTCGAAGTAAAACCGCTTGAAGAACTCGCTCGGCGCTTCGCCGTCCAGGTGCTCGCGTCCGTTGGGCATGCTGCTCGTTAGGAAATCGATGCGCCCCATCAGGTAGGGGATGGTGCTGCCCACGTGCGGAAGGACGAACTTGACGTCGGGAAACTTCTTCATCGTTCCGCTCATGATGAGCCGCAGGGCCGCGAGCGTCGTATCGAACAGGAAGCCCACGATGGGAATCAAGCCGTAGTCGGCCATCGGCTCCTCGGAGAGGACCGGGACCGTGGGGTGAAGGAAAATGGGGAGGTCCAACTCCGCGCACCGCTCATACAGGGGATGGAGAGACGGGTCGTCCAGCGGAGTCCCCCGCAAATTGGAATAGAGCTGCACGGCCTTGAAGCCCAGGTCATTCAGGCAGCGGTCGAGCTCTTTGAGCGAGCGGTCCATGTCGCCCAGCCCCAGGCAGGCCATCCCCCAGAACCTGTCGGGCTGCTTTTGGATAAGCTCGGCCAGGCAGTCGTGGGCGAGCTCCGCCAGGTCGTCGGCCTCCTGACCGCCCGCCAGCTCCGGTCCGGGGACGTTGATGCTGAGGACCTGGACGTCCACCCCGGCCGCGTCCATGGCCCCGAGCTTCGCGTCCAGGTCGTTGATGGCCGGAGGAAAGGACAAGCCCGTATGCCGGCCGGCCATGATGACCGTCCGGCCGTTTTTGTCCATGGCGGTGGGCGCCGCGCTCCGGGCCTTGAGCTTCTCGATCACCTTTTCCGGATAGAAATGACACTGGACGTCGATCTTCATGGCGGTTCTCTTTTCGTTTCGGGATGGCCGAGAAGCGGCGGCCCGGAACACCCGGGACGCCGCGGGTTCGGCGGGTTGTTCAGATATACCGGGCCCATCCTCCACACACCTCGACCGTTGTTCCGGTCATGTAGCTGTTCTTGTCGGAGACCATGAAGGCGGCCACGTTGCCGATCTCCTCGGGCTCGCCCCAGCGGCCCAGGAGGGTTAAATCGGAGAACATCCGGCGGACCTGATCCGTCGTCGTGCCCCGCACCTTGGCCATCATTTCCGCCCGCGGCCCCCAGGACTCGGTGTTCACGATGCCCGGGCAGATGTTGTTGACCGTGATGCCGTCCTTGGCCAGCTCGCCGGCCATGACCTTCGTGAATCCGATGATCGCCGTGTTGGGCAGGGTCGTCGTCAGGGCGCCCACCAGAAGCTGTTTGCCCGTCATGCCCGACACGTTGAGCACCTTCGCCCCGGCCGAATTCTTCAACTGCGGGATCGCGGACCGGATCGTCCAAACGAAGGCCATCAGGTTGCGGTTGATGATGTCGGTCCACTGTTCGTCCGACAGGCTTTCGATCGTCCCGGGAATCATCCCGCCGACGTTGTTGACCAGGATGTCCAGCCCGCCGAGCCCGGCGACGGCCTCGTCGATGAACTTGGCGCAGCCCTCGGAGGTCCCGTGATCGCACTGGATCCCCACGGCCTTGACCCCCTTGGCCTCCAGGTCTTTCACGGCCGCTTGAAGGCGCTCTTCTCCCCGCGCGCTGATCGCCACGTTACAGCCCTCATCGGCCAGCGCCCGGGCGATGAAACATCCGATTCCCTGGCTCGCTCCGGAAACGGCGGCGTTCTTCCCTTTGAGTCCGAGGTCCATTGAAATGTCCTCCCATTCGGTTCCCTGAGGGGGTATGTCCGGGGCCGGCCCGAGCGGGCCGGGCACCCTCTTCACCGGCATTCCGAGATGAGTCCCGCGAACACCGGGAGCATCACCCGGCGTCACCTCATGCCGCCGTGTCTCAGCGCTATCCCTCTGATAAGCTTCCTGTCAGCGGACCCTTTCAAATTAACAGATTCCGAAGGACGGGGGCAAGCGGAGGGCGCATCGCAACCCGGTAGCGCCGGTCGTGTTTGCGATTCCGTTTTTTGGTAGAATGGCGTTTTCAGCGGGAAAATTCGCGTAAGAGGAGATCGGCCATGACCAGGGCGAGCGAGCTCGACGCGGCAGTGCGGACGTATGACAAACTGTTCATCGGGGGAGAATGGGTCGAGCCCGCCTCGGGAAAGACCTTCGAAAGCCTCAACCCCGCGACGGGAAAGATCTGGGCCGTGGTGGGGGAGGGTCTTGAGGAGGACATCGACCGGGCGGTGAAGGCCGCCCGCAAAGCGTTCGAGAGCGGCCCCTGGCCCGAAATGACCCCCAGCGGGCGGGGCGCGCTCCTGCGAAAGCTCGGCGACCTCACCTTGAAGAACGCCGACCGGCTGGCCCGCCTGGAGTCACTCGACAACGGCAAGGCCATCCGCGAGACGGCGGGCGTGGAGATGCCCGCGACGGCGCAATGGCACTACTACTTCGCCGGCCTGGCCGACAAGATCGAAGGGACGACGATCCCTGTCGGCGGCGACTTCCACGTGTACACCGTCCGCGAGCCGGTGGGCGTATGCGGGTGCATCGTTCCCTGGAACTCGCCCTTCCTCATGGCGGCCTTCAAGATCGCCCCGGCCCTGGCGGCGGGCAACACGGTGGTCCTCAAGCCGGCGGAGCACACCTCGGTCACGGCCCTGGAGCTGGGGTGTCTGGTCGAAGAGGCCGGATTCCCTCCCGGCGTGGTGAACATCGTTCCCGGTTTCGGCGAAACCGCCGGCGAGGCCTTGGTCCGGCACCCGGACGTGGACAAGATCGCCTTTACGGGCGAGACCTCGACCGGTCAGGCCATCGCGCGCAACGCCGCCGACACGCTGAAGCACGTCTCCTTCGAGCTGGGCGGCAAGTCGCCCAACATCGTGTTCGACGACACCGACCTGGACGACGCCGTCACGGCCGCGATGGGCGGGGTCTTCGTCGCGTCGGGCCAAACCTGCGTGGCCGGCTCGCGGCTGTTCCTCCACGAAAAGATCCACGACGCCTTTCTGGAGAAGCTGGTTTCACGGGCGTCCGAAATCCGCGTGGGCGACCCCCTCAACCAAAAGACCCAGATGGGCTCGCAGACGTGCGAGCAGCAGTGGAACAAGATCCGCGAGTTGGTCCAAAGCGGAGTGGACGAGGGCGCGGAGATCCTGACGGGCGGCAAACCCCCGGAGGACCCGGCCCTCTCATCGGGATTTTTCTTCACCCCGACGGTCTTCTCCGGGGTGAGCCACGACATGCGCATCGCCCGCGAGGAGATCTTCGGCCCGGTGGTCTCCACGTTCCGGTTCTCGGACGAGGACGAGCTGGTGGAAAGGGCCAACGCCGTCAAGTACGGCCTGGCCGGGGGAGTCTGGACGCGCGATCTGAAACGGGCCCTCCGGGTCTCCCGGCGAATCAAGGCCGGCACCATCTGGATCAACTGCTACCGCAAAGTTCACTGGGCCGTCCCGTTCGGCGGCTATAAAATGAGCGGCTACGGCCGTGAAAACGGACAAGAGGTCATCGACCTCTACACCCAGACGAAGACCGTGTGGATGGACCTGACGGAGAGCCAGGCGAATCCGTACGCCACATAACCGATTCCCGAAACCCCATTTCCCTTGAAAACGAGAAGGGGCATCCGACCGATGGCAAAAAGGGCGACACCGAAAAAGACCCCCTCCCCCCCCCGGGCGAAACCGTCCCGGCTGGATGGGGCCACCCTGCGGAAGTGGCACCACACGATGCTCCTCATCCGGAAGTTCGACGAGAACGCCGACCGCCTGTTCCAGGAAGGACACGTGAAGGGGACGATTCACACGAGCATCGGCCAAGAGGCCACCAGCATGGGCGTGTGCGCCAACCTGGGCGATGACGACGTCGTCCTCGCCACCCACCGGGGGCATGGAACGGCCATCGCCAAGGGGAGCGATCCCAAGGCGATGATGGCGGAGCTCCTGGGCCGCAAGACCGGCCTGTGCAAGGGCAAAGGTGGCTCGATGCACATCGCCGACCTACCCCGGGGCCTGTACGGCGCCAACCCCATCGTCGGCGCGAACCTGGTCATCGCCGCCGGCGTGGGCCTCGCCTTCCAGATCGAAAAGAAGCCCAACGTCTGCGCGGCCTTCTTCGGGGACGGGGCCTCCAACCAGGGGACCTTCCACGAGGGTGTCAACATGGCGGCCATCTGGAAACTGCCGGTGATCTATGTGTGCGAGAACAACGGTTACGCCGTCAGCTTTTCCGCGGGAAGGAGCACGGCCGTCGCCGACATCGCCGACCGCGCGCGCGGGTACGACATCCCCGGCGTCGTCGTGGACGGCATGGACGTTCTGGCCGTTCATGAGGCCATGCGCGAGGCCGTGGCCCGGGCCCGGTCCGGAGGCGGCCCCTCGTTGCTGGAGTTGAAAACGTACCGCTTCCGGGGACACTCCCGGGGCGACCCCCCGGCCGGCGTGTACCGGACGAAGGAGGAATTGGACTCCTGGATGAAGCGGGACGCCGTCCTCCGGCTCGAGAAGCACCTGAACATGACGAAAAAGGAGATCGAAGCCGCGAACGCGGAGGCCGACCGGGTGATCGGCGAGGCCGTCGATTTCGCCCTGTCCAGTGAATTTCCCGCGCCCGAAGAGGCGCTGGAAGACATCTTCGCCTGAGGAAACCGCCATGCGCGAGATCATGATGTGGGAGGCCTTGAACGAGGCCTTGAGAGAAGAAATGAAACGGGACGCGAAGGTCTTCTGTCTCGGCGAGGACATCGGGCTGGCTTACGTGTGGTCGGTGACGCGCGGCCTGATGGACGAGTTCGGGGCGGACCGCGTCCGCGATACGCCCATCAGCGAGTCGGCGATCATGGGGGCGTCGGTCGGGGCGGCGCTCATGGGCATGAGGCCCGTGCCCGAGCTCCAGTTCAGCGACTTCATGTTCGTCGCCATGGACCAGATCTTCAACCAGGCCAGCAAGACCCGTTACATGTTCGGCGGGCAGCTTTCCGTTCCGCTGGTGCTCCGGCTGCCGAGCGGGGGATATTTCAACTTCGGCGCGACGCACAGCCAGAGCCTCGAAGCGCTCTTGATCCATTCTCCGGGGCTGAAGGTCGTCATGCCCTCCGACCCACGGGACGGCAAGGGCCTTCTCAAAAGCGCCATCCGGGACCCCAACCCCGTCGCCTTCTTCGAGCACAAGGCCCTCTACAAAATCTCGGGTCCGGTGCCGGAAGAAGAGTACACGATTCCCCTCGGGAAAGCGGACATCAAGCGGGACGGAACAGACGTTTGCGTCATCGCCCTGTCGTTCATGGTCACCAAGGCCCTGGCCGCCGCCGAGACCCTGGAGAAGGAGGGGATCAGCGCCATGGTCCTGGACCCGAGGACGCTCGTCCCGCTGGACAAGGCGGGCATCGTCGAGGCCGTCCGGAAGACGAACCGGGTGGTCATCGTCGAGGAGGGGTGCAAGACCGGCGGCGTCGGGGCGGAGATCTCGGCGGTGATCAATGAGGAGGCCTTCGACTACCTGGACGCCCCCATCGCGCGCGTCGCGGCCCACGACGCACCCATCCCCTTCAGCAAGCCCCTGGAGGACTACATCCTCCCAAAC
This sequence comes from Nitrospinota bacterium, assembly GCA_030740135.1. The sequence continues at coordinate 5,545 of JASLXW010000081.1, read as the reverse complement.
GAGGAAAAGATCGTCGACGCGGTCCGGAAGGTGATGGAAGGGGTTTCAGTGTGAGATGAAAATCCTGGGGGGACATTTTGAAAACTGTCCCCCCAGCCCCCCTCGAAAACTTTCGTTTCGCGCAAGAGGGCGACCCTGATGGGCCGCCCTCTTGCGCAACATCTCGCTCAGGGTGATAATCGTACTTCGTCGTAGGTATCATAGAATATACCAATCTCGACGTAAGTCTTCCCACTTTGGATTAACGCATTAAATCAGAGGCCCACTCGGAGCTCCGCCCTCCACTGGGATCGGGGCTGCGAGAGTTACCGAACTTCTGAAACCGGGTGCTAACCTTCACACGAAAGCCCGGCCCGCTTTCTCCGCAACAAACCCAGGTTCTCCCGGATCAGCTTCTCCAGCGGCGCGAGGCCGAGACGCCGGCTGATTGAAAGCCCCTCGCAGTATCCCCCCAACGCATCGGACAGTCTCCCGAGCGATTTTTGGATGTTGGCGAGGTTGTTCAGCGACACGGCGACGCCGCGCGCATCGCCGAGGCGCCGCTTAATGGCCAGGGACCTTTCGTAAAGCCCGGCCGCCCGCTCCCGCCGTCCCCGGGCCTCGTGCAGATTCGCGAGGTTGTTGAGGCTCCGGGCGGCCGCCCGCTCGTCGCCCACGTCTTCAAAAACGCCCAGCGCCGCACGGTGCAGGCGCAGGGCCTCGCCGATTCGCCCGAGCGACTCCTGAACGAGGGCCTGGTTGCTCAGGCTTTTCGCCCCCAAGCGCCTATCGCCCAGACGGAGGGCGATGCCCCGTGACTTCTCGTAGTGGGTCAGGGCTTCTCGATATTTTCCCTGTTGGGTGAGGGCGTTGCCGAGGTTGTTCAAGGCCGTCGCGACGCCCCACGCGTCGCCGAGGCGGAGGGAGCGGGTCAGCGCCTCCCGGTGGAGCCTCTCCGCCGGGCCGTACTCCCCCCGGGCCTCGTGGATGAGACCCATGTTGGTCAAACCGGCCGCGACGTTGGATTCGTCGGCCCGGCGGCGAAAGGAGGACAGGGATTCGCGATAGAGCCGCATGGCCTCGGAATACCGATGCTCCCGCTGGGCCAGCGCCGCCAGGTTGGCCCGGCTCCAGCCGACGCCTTGGCGGTCCCGCTTCTTCTGAAAGATCCGAAGGGCCCGCTCGAACGCCTCTCTCGCTTCGGCCGTCCGGCCGAGATGAAAGCGGGCGACGCCCAGGTCGTTGAAGGCCTCGCCGAAACGGGGATTGATCGCGACGGCCCGCTCCAGAAGCGCGATGGCGGCCTTCCAATCCGCCCTTTTCCGCGCGACCACCGCCCGGGAAAAAAGCGCGTCGATGTCCGCCGGTTTGGCCGGCAATTTCTTGGGTGGGACCTTCGGGCGTCGTCGGTCGCGGGATTTCAGAACGCGCGCCGTCTTTTCTTTCAGCTTCTGGACCTTGCGGACAGTGGGAGCGGCCTCCTTCCGCGACGGCTTCGGCGGAGGGATGGCCTGGGGGGTCTCCGCCAGCGCGCAGGCCGTGAGCAGATAAACGAGCAGAACCGTCCCGCATCCGAATCTCAGTCTCCACCGTCGCATGGCCTTCTCGCTCGCTCCGGGTGCGCCGATCTCCGGTTTCCGGATCGCGCCCAACCGTTAAATCCATGCGGATTTATTATGGCGTTCCTTGCTATGATGAATTCATCGCATTCACCGCAACGGCGGGATCAGGCGTATCGGCTTGCGCCCGGAATTCCATAGAAACGGCCGTCCCGTAACGGAAAGGGAGAAGCGTAATGATCACCCTGCCGGCAAAACCGGCGCCGGTCACGATCGACCTCGATCGGACGGCCCTCATCGTTGTCGATATCCAGAACGCCTTCGCCAAGAAGGAAGGGATGTTCGACCTCGCCGGATTCGACATCTCGGGCGCGGCGCCGGTCATCGAGGTGAACCGCCGCCTCCTGACGGCGGCCCGGGAGGCGGGGGTGAAAATCGTCTACTTGATGATGACGTA
>JASLXW010000081.1:0-3540 GCA_030740135.1 Nitrospinota bacterium | reverse complement strand
CAGCAACGGGGGCGGGCCCCTCTCGCCCAATTACCACAAGGAGCTCGGGCTCGTCCTGGTTCGGAAGCGCCCGGAGCTGGAAGGACAACTCCTGATCGAAGGGACGTGGGACTGGCGGATTGTCGACGAGCTGACGCCCGAGCCGGGAGACCGGATTGTCCACAAGGCCCGTTACAGCGGATTCGCAGGGACCGAGCTCGACGCCTATCTCCGAGCCGAGGACATCCGGTATCTGCTCTTCACGGGCATCGCCACGAACGTCTGCGTCGAAAGCACGGCCCGCGATGCTTTCTTCGGCGAGTACTGGCCCATCCTCGTCGAGGACGCCATGAACCATTCCGGGCCGGATTTCAACCGGCAGGCCACGCTGTGGAACTTCGAGCACATCTTCGGTTGGGTCGCGCACTCGGAAACGCTTCTGGAAACCTTCGACGCGGCGGCGAAGCGAAAGGCGATGGAAAAGGCCGGAAACGGCGCGTGACGCGGACGGCAACGCCCGGGGGCTCTCCTCCGGCCGCGGTCGCAACCCCCCGGACCCCTCAAGCCCTTCAGCGTCGGGATTTGACGGTGTGCACCTTCATGAGGTTTGTCGGTCCCCCGTCCAAGACCGGGGTGCTCCCCACGAAAACGACAATATCTCGGGGACGGACAAGCCGCTTTTGAAGAAGGTCCGCCTCGACCCGTTCGATCATCTCGTTGATCCGGCGGCCGATGGGTATGTGGAAGGCCGTGACCCCCCAATCCAGAGACAGCCGGCGGAGCGTGGCCCGGTCGGTCGTATAGGCGAAGATTCTCACCCGGGGCCGGTGCTTGGAGACCAGGCGGGCCGTCAAACCGGAACGGGTGAAGGCGACGATGGCGCTCGCGGGAGCCTCTTCCGCCGCCTGGCAGGCGGCCGAGGCCACCACCGTGGAGGGGGTGCGCACCCGGTCGGGAAAATCCCTGAAACAGGCGTCCGAGCAGCGCTCGGTCTCCCGGATGATCCGGGACATCATCTTGACGGCCTCCACCGGGTAGCGGCCGGTGGCGGTTTCCCCCGACAGCATGACCGCGTCCGTGCCGTCCAGGATCGCGTTGGCCACGTCGGAGGCCTCGGCGCGCGTCGGCTGGGGGTTCTCTATCATCGAAAAGAGCATCTCCGTCGCCGTGATGACAGCGTAACCGCGGATATTGGCGGCGTCGATGATCGCCTTCTGCACCAGGGGCACCCTTTCGGGAAGAAGCTCTACGCCCAAATCGCCCCGGGCGACCATGACAGCGTCGGTCTCATCCAGGATGGCGTCCAGGTTCTCGACCGCCTGGGGCTTTTCGATCTTCGCGACCAGCGGGATCGCGCCGCCTTTCCTGCGCATGAACCGTCTTGTCGCCTGAAGGTCTTTCTCCGTGCGGACGAACGAGACCGCCAGGTAATCCACCCCGGCTTCCAGGCCGAAGGCCAGCCCCTCCCGATCGCGCGGCGTGAGCGAGGGGATGGAGAGCGCGGAGCCGGGAAGGTTGATCCCCTTTTGGCTGTAAAGCGTCCCGCCGTGCTCGATTCGGCAGCGGATGTCCCGGCCGTCGACCTGGCGGACCCGCAGGTGAATCCTTCCGTCATCAATGAGGATCCTGTCGCCGGGCCAGACGTCTTTCGCCATGTTGGGGTAGGTGGAAGAGATCCGCTGCTCGGTCCCCACCACCCGGCGGCCCGTCAGGACGATCTGCCGGCCGGCCTTCAGCTCGACTTCGCCCCCGGCGATGTCCCCGACGCGGATCTTCGGTCCTGGAAGGTCCAAGAGGATCGCGATCGGCTTGCCCAGGCCGGAGGCCGCCTTGCGCACGATACGTACGGTTCGGGCGTGCTGCTGAACCGTGCCATGCGAGAAATTCAGGCGCACGACATCCATGCCGGCCTTGATCAACTGTACGATCTTCCTGGATGAGAAGGTCGCCGGACCCAGTGTGCAAACGATCTTCGCCCGCCGATGCTCCGCCATCTTGGACACCCGCCTTTCCGTGTGCCGTGGATCAGCGCCCGATGAGAAATACCCGGACGTCCATCACATTGGTCCGCGTCGGCCCGGTGATGAGGAGGTCTCCGAGCCTCTCGAAGAATGGGTAGGCGTCATTCCCGTCCAGGGCTTCGTGGGGATCCAGTCCGAGGGCCTCGGCCCTTGCGACCGTCGTCCCGTCCACGAACGCCCCGGCCGCGTCGGTGGGGCCGTCCGTTCCATCGGTCCCGGCGCTCAGCAGGACCGCCTCCCGGACGCCCGCCATCCCAATGCCGGCGGACAGGGCGAACTCCTGGTTCCTGCCTCCCCTTCCCCCCCCCCTCCCCCCGTCGCGGAGGGTGACCGTCGTCTCTCCTCCTGAAAGGATGCAGACAGGCGGGACGGCCGGATTGCCGCTGGCCCGGCTCTCACAAACGATCGCCGCGTGGACCCGCGCCGCCTCCCGCGTTTCCCCCTCGACACAGGAGGAGAGGATCAGCGGCCGGTATCCCATCCCCTCGGCGGACTTTGCCGCCGCCTGAAGCGCCAGCATGTTGTTTCCCACGAGGGCGAAGCGCGTCCGCTGGAACGCCGGGTCTCCCGCCTTTGGGGTCTCCGGAAACTTTCCGGCGGCGCCGGCCTCGATGCGCCCGATCACCGACCGGGGCAACTGCCGCCGAATCCCCCGTCCCTCGATGATCTCCAAGGCATTTGCATAGGTCGTGCCATCGGGGACCGTGGGTCCGGAAGCGATGGTATCGGGGTCGTCTCCCACGACGTCGGACAGGACGAGCGAGACCAGCGCGGCGGGGGCGGCCAGGCGGGCCAGGCGGCCCCCCTTCACCCGGGAGAGATGCTTACGCACGGCGTTCATCTCATGGATGGTCGCGCCGGCGTCCATGAGGGCCTGCGTCGCGGCGCCTTTCTCCTTCAGGGACACCCCTTCCACGGGCAAGGGAAGCAGGGCCGAGCCGCCTCCCGAGACAACGCAGAGGACGAGGTCGTCTTTCCCCAGGGGTTCCAGGATTCGGACGATCTCCCCGGCCCCCGCCAGTCCGCGCTCATCCGGGATGGGGTGGCCGGCCTCCGTCACCCGCACGCGGCCGAGGGGGAGGGCGTGTCCTTCCTTGACAGTGACCGCGCCCCCCGCTATCCGGTCTCCCAAAATTTCCTCCAGGGCCTGGGCCATGGGGGCGGCGGCTTTTCCGAACCCGACGACGAAGACGCGCCGCGGACAGGGCAACGCCTCGCCGCTTACGTAGAGAACCTCGCCGTCCATCCGGAGATTCCGGCAAACCGCGTCGTAGGGATCCACCGCGAGGAGGGCCGCCTCGAAGATGGCCTTGGCGTCCTTGCGGAGTTGCTTCAACGAATCCTGAGGATCGCTCATGGCGCCGGAGGATCTCTTCTGGCGGTTCGACAGGGAATCAAACACAGGCGGATTATCATACCGCTTTCCATAGGAGGATGATTCAAAACGAGTGGGCGGGTGATGTACCGTTTTATGTGTAGAAGTGTTTTTGGGCAAAAAGAGAGGGTGTACTCTTCCTGGGAGCGAGGAACCCTTTCAGAG
>JASLXW010000080.1:3995-11515 GCA_030740135.1 Nitrospinota bacterium | reverse complement strand
GGCCGCGCCTATCACCGAGCCGGAGCCGGCTCGGCCAACCGGACGCACCTTCCAATGAACACAGGAACTTCACCCGGCGCGGATGGCCGGACAAAGAGGAACCTACTGTTCCAGTGGCTCCAATATAATCAGCCGCTTCCGCAAAAGCAAGCGCAGGATCGTTCCGGGCGTCCGAGCAAAATCCACAATGAATGGCTTTCCGGCCCGCCGGCTCCTTATCCCGGGACGTCTCGTCAAGGGGCGGTCCTTTCCTTTCTACGGGTTCTCTTGTAACATGCCTTCATTCAATTTCCACATAGAGAAAAGGAGGTTTCTCAATGGGCGAGATTGTTCACACCATTCACTCGCGGGTCGAAAAGGATGCCGGCGTCGTCCGGCGGGGCTATATCGAAGACTTCCCTGAACCCGTCCGCTACGGAATGCATCCCGGAATCAAGGCGATCTACGGGGTCGAGGCGCCGGAAGACTTGCCGGCGACGCTCGATCACATCGTGACCGCCGTCGCGTCCTGAATGACGGGAAACTTTGGAGGCGCGCTGGAAGCGCGCGGAATCCCGAGCCACCCGGAAAAACTCTCTTCACAGGTGGAAGGCGACATCGAGCGGATCGACGGCAAGACCTATATCACCCGGATCCGCGTCCATTACACCGTCAAGATCCCCAAGGGCAAGCGCGAGGAGGCGAAGCGCGCGCTCGAGGTCCACGAAAGCAAGTGCACCGCGTCCCAGAGCGTCAGGCGGGGGATCGAGATCGAGTACACGGGAGACATCATCGAGGAATGATCCCCGCCGCCCGTTTGAGCGGGCCGTCCCGTCCGCTCTTTCCGGCGGATCAACCGGTTCCCCCTTCATGACCCATCCCGACCTGGCCATGGTCATTCCGGTCTGGTTCGAGGAGGCGGTCCCGGAAGACATCATTCGGGATCGCCTCCTCCGGACCCTAACCTGCGTGGAGCATTACGTCCTCCCCGGCAAAGTCGTCTTCGCCGTGGACGGAGACGGCCGCTCGGCCGAGATTCTCCATTCCCTGCGCCCGGAATTCGAGCGGCGAGGCGGCTCCTTTCGCCTCGTCATCCGCGAAGAGAACGGCGGAAAGGGCGCCGCGCTGGCGGCCGGCCTCAGGGCGCTCCTGCGCAAGGAATCGTTTTCCTACGCCATGGTCCGCGACGGAGACGGAGACCATTACGTCGGAGACATCGAGCACCTCTACCGGTATATGCAATGGATGCGGGCGCAAGGCGTGGAGGGTGAGATCATCGTCGCGGGACGGCGCGTCGACGTTCACCGAAGCATCGGGTGGATCCGCGGGGAGTTCGAGGCCCTGCTCAATCGCCTGATCCTCGCCGCCCTCACCCACCGCCTCGCCGCGGAGGACCGCGTCCTCGACCTCCGCTTCCTGTCCGCTTACGCCGAGCCGCCCGACTTCATGAGCGGATACAAGCTGTACTCCGCCGGCATCTGCCGGATGATGGCCGAAAACGATTGGCAGGCCGTCCTGCCAAGCTCGGCCGCGGACCTCTATCGCTACGGGATGGAGCAGTTCCCTCTCGTCGAGGGGGTCCTGGCGGGGGCCGCCGTGGGGGAAGTCCTGCGGCTGGCGGGCGACGACCGAAAGGTGAGCGGCCACGGCGGGTACACCGAGCCTTCGGTCAACGCGGGATTGGCCCTTTGGGTCCTGCGCCGGCTGGACATCTCCGCCGAGGCCGCCGTCTCGATGACGGAAAACGCGACCGCCCGCAGCCGCCTTCACACCGACCCCGTCGGCGTCCCGCTCCTCGAGTCGTTCTGCGAGGTCCTCTATCAGGGTCTCCGAAAATACTGGAGGGAGCCCGTCCCCCGAAAACCCCGCCCCGTACGGCTGGGGCTTCTCTGAAATCCCGAAATCAAGAAGTTCGCTTGACAACCTGGGTCTTCCGCTTCAAAATGGAAGCTCTCTGGAAAGTCATTGTTTGGACGTTCTTACGAGCTTGGTTCAGGTTGCCATAGAAAATGAAGGTCAAGCCGGTTGGCGCATTCAAAATATTGAGCTTCCACCTCACGTTTGCGGGCCCCCCCTACATTTCCTGCGTCCGCGACACCTTCGGATTCGACTGTCGCCTTTCCGCCCGAATGTCCTAGGGCCCGTTCGGGTCGCTTTCGGCGGAATCCTTCTCTTACCGATTTTCCCGTCATTGAGCTTCGCTTCCGTCTGAAGCGATTCCTCCGTTAGCGTCCTCCGGACGGTCCCCGCGTTTCATCCACTCAAGCGTTGATAGGTTTTCCGTCATGCCCCGGAGTCTCACATCTCCGGTGGTTTTCGGCCCTTGGAATCAAGGGCCGGGAGACTCTCTCGATGTACACCTTCGACCCGAACATCGCAATCGCGGGCCTTGCCGTCGGCGTCCTGGTGGGACTCACCGGGATGGGAGGCGGCGCGCTGATGACTCCACTCCTGGTGTTCCTGTTCGGCGTCCCGCCGCCGACGGCCGTGGCTACGGACCTGTTCAAGGCCGTCATCACGAAGGGGGCCGGCGCGCTTCAGCATCTCCGTCAGGGCACGGTAGACCTGAGAGCCGCCCTCCAACTCGCCCGGGGGAGTCTGCCCGGCGCCTTGGCGGGCGGGGCGGTCCTCTTCTGGGTGGGCCGTCATGGATCTCCGGAGGCGGTGGACGCCGCTGTCCTGTCGGTTTTAGGATTCACGCTCATTCTGGCGGGGGTCGGTTTCTTCGTCGGGACCCGGCGCCTCGGCCCTTGGCGGCGGGAAGAGGAGACCGAGACGCCCCCATGGGCCGGCCGCCTCCTCGTCTACGGGGGAGGAGTCATCGGCTTCCTTGTGGCTCTGACCTCCGTCGGGGCCGGCAGCCTGGGAATCGCCCTGTTGGGCGTCGCGCGCCTCGTTCCGGGCAGGAAACTCGTCGGCACGGACCTGTTCCACGGATTTCTTCTGGTCACCGTGGCGACGCTGGCGGCTCACGGCTGGGCCGGCCGAATCGATTTCCAGCTGGCCTGGAACCTCTTGCTCGGAACGATCCCCGGAGCCGTCGTGGGCGCCCGACTCAGCGCCCGGACGCCGGTCCCGGTGATGCGCCCCATTCTGGCGGTGATGATGATGATCACAGGATTCGGCTTTCTGTGGTGAGGCTCGGGCCCCCCGATCCCCTGCTCCGCCGATCAGCCCCGGCGCGGAGACGGGGGGGGGGCGGGCCTTTTCCTGGAGACGAAGCATGACAGACGCTGTGCAGACCTGGACACCCGAAGTACTCGAAGCGCTGGGCGGGGAGTTTGAAGAAAAACCCCCACAGGAAACCGCCGCCTGGGCGATAGAAACATTCCACCCGGACCTTGCCCTGGCATGCAGCTTCGGCGGACCCGGGGGCGTCGCCCTGGTGGATATGCTGGTCAAGATCCAGCCGGATATCCGCGTCTTCTACATCGATACGGAATTTCTCTTCCCGGAAACCTACGAGACCCGGGACCGGCTGATTGAGCGCTACGGCATTCGGCCCGCGGCCTATCGGGCGGCGCTCAATCCCAGCGACCAAGCCCGGGCCCACGGATCTGAGCTTTATGCCCGCGAACCCGACCTTTGTTGCCACCTGCGCAAGGTCCTCCCGATGAGACAGGCGCTTCGCGGCCTCTCCGCCTGGATGACAGCGATCCGCCGCGATCAGTCCCCCAGCCGGACCCGCATGGAAATCGTCGGGTGGGACGCCCGATTCAATCTCGTCAAGGTCAATCCCCTGGCGAATTGGACCGAGAACGACGTGTGGCAATACGTCCGGGAACATGACATTCCCTACAACCCGCTCCATGACCGGGATTATCCGAGCATCGGCTGCCGACATTGCACCCGGCCGGTGGAGGCCGGAGAAGACCGGCGCGCCGGGCGCTGGGCAGAATTCTCCAAGACCGAGTGCGGACTTCATCCATCACCCGAACGGGTCGGCTCATCACCGTCCCGTTCCGTTCGCTGACAGAGGAAAGCGACCATGTCACCAAAAAGCGAGTTGAAAGGGCGAAACACACAGGGCGTGCTTCCGGTCCTGGCCGAGGAGATCGACGACTTCGAGACCGAGGCCCTCCGCTTCCGTCAAGGGAAGTGGGAGCCAAGCGAGTTTACGGGCTTCCGCCTCCGACAGGGTGTTTACGGCCAACGGCAACCCGACGCACAGATGTTCCGGGTGAAAATTCCCTACGGGCGTCTGACGGCCGATCAACTGGACGTCCTTGGCGCGGTCGCCCGGGACTACGCCCCCTTGGGCAAGGGCCACATCACGACCCGGGAGAACATCCAGTTCCACTTCCTGAAGCTCGAAGACACGCCTTCCATCATGCGCCTGCTCGGAAAGTCGGGCCTGACCACCCGGGAGGCTTGCGGAAACACCGTCCGCAACGTGATCGGCTGCCCCCTGGCGGGCGTCTGCAAAGACGAAGCGTTCGACACCTCGCCTTACGCGGCGGCCTTCGCCCGGTACTTCCTGCGCCATCCCCTGACGCAAAACATGCCGAGGAAGTTCAAGGGGGCCTTCTCGGGCTGCGGGTCGGACTGCGCCGTGACGGGCATCCACGACCTGGGTTTTCTCGCTGAAGTCCGGGACGAGAACGGCCGCAAGACGCCGGGCTTTCGGATCGTCTCGGGAGGCGGGCTCTCGATCCTCCCGCGCGTCGCCTACACCCTCTATGAATTCGTCCCCGCATCCGACTTCCTTCGTGTGAGCGAGGCGGTCATCCGCATCTTCGAGCGCTCCGAAGAGCTTCGGAGAAACCGGATGAAGGCCCGGATCAAGTTCCTCATCGACCGCATCGGGATCGACGCCTTTCGGGAATTGGTGGACGAAGAGCTCGAGCGGCCCTGGGCGCGCGAACCCATCGACCCGGCGCCTTACCTCTTCGTCGAGGATGAGTCCGCCGACGCGCCTCCGGATCCGGTCCACACGGCCCAGCCCAACGGGGACAACCAGGCGTTTCGGCGCTGGAGATTGAGCAATGTCACGGCCCAAAAACAGGAGGGCTTTTTCGCCGTCTTCGTGAAGGTTCCCCTGGGCGACATCCTCACGCAACAGTTCTTCGCCCTGGCGGATATCGCGAGTCGATTCGCGGGGGGCCGGGCGCGGACGACGCATCAGCAGAACCTCGTCCTCCGCTGGGTTCGCGAGGCCTCCCTCTATGAAGTATGGCGAAGCCTGGCCGACGCCTGCCTGGCCGAGGCCGGGGTCCATACCCTCACCGACGTGACCACCTGCCCCGGGACAGACAGCTGCAAGCTGGGCATCACCTCCTCGATGGGTCTGGCCGGGGCCTTGCGGGAGGACTTGCTGGGGGAGGAGATCGCCCGGGACCCGCTCATCCGGAACCTTCACATCAAGATCAGCGGTTGCCCCAATAGCTGCGGCCAGCACCACCTCGCCCACATCGGCTTCCACGGCGCAGCCGCAAAAGGCGTAGGCAACGGCCATCAAGTGCCTTCGTACGAGATCTTTCTCGGCGGCGCGTACGGCGAGGGAGAGACCCGTATCGCGAAACGCATCCGCGCCCGCGTTTCGGCCAAAAGAACCCCGGACGCCCTGCGGCGGATGCTGTCTTACTACCAGGAAAACCGGCGGCGCGAGGAGGTCTTCAACGACTTCGTCGATCGGGTGGGGACGGCCGAATTCGACAAACTCCTGAGCGACATCCGGGTGGTGGAGCCACCCGAGGGACCGGCCGTGGACCTCTACCGCGATTGGGGCAAAGAGGCCCTCTACAAGGTCGAGCGCGGCGAAGGAGAATGCTCCGTATGAGAGCGCCCGGCGACGTATACATCGTGGGGGCCGGACCCGGAGACCCCGAGTTGATCACCGTCCGGGGACTGAAACGCCTCCGTGAGGCGGACGTGGTCGTCTATGACCGGCTGGTCAGCCTTCGGCTCCTGGAGGAGGCCCCAGCGGACGCGGAGCGGATCGACGCCGGCAAGGCCCCCGGCCGCCACACCCTGTCTCAGCCTGAGATCAACGCCCTCCTCATCTCGAAGGCCCGCCAGGGAAAGACCGTTGTGCGACTGAAAGGGGGAGACCCCTTCGTCTTCGGGCGCGGCGGCGAGGAGTGCGAGGCTTTGACCGATGCGGGCGTCCCGTTCGAGGTCGTCCCCGGCGTGAGCAGCGCCGTCGCCGCCCCGGCCGCCGCCGGGATTCCGGTGACCCACCGCGGACTGGCCGACACCTTCACGGTCGTCACCGGCCACACCTGCGGCCCGGACGGCTTCGCATTGGATTGGGAGGCCCTCCCCCGAGGGGGGACCCTGGTCATCCTGATGGGCGTCGGGAAGCTGCGGGAGATCGCACAGCGGCTCATGACGCACGGCCGCGAGCCTGATACACCGGCGGCAATCATCGGTTGGGGGACGACGGCGGCCCAGACGGTCGTGGAAGGCACGTTGGCCGACATCGCCGGAAAGGCCGAAGGGATGCGGCCCCCGGCGACGATTGTCATCGGCGACGTGGTCGGCCTCCGGCGGAAACTGGTCCAATCCGCCCCGGCCGACCCGCCAAGTCGGGGCCAATCGTCCCGGGAAGGGGCCGATGGCCTCGCCCTCTTCGACGCCTTGACGATGGAAGCAAGATGAAACCCTATCCGGTCTTTCTCATCGGTCTGGAAGAGAAGCGCTGCGTCGTCGCAGGCGGCGGAAGCGAGGCCGAACGCAAGGTCGAATGTCTGCTGGAATGCGACGCCGCGGTGACCGTGATCAGCGCGGAAGCCACCGACCGGCTGCGGCACTGGGCCGATAACGGAACGATTACGTGGATTCCCCGGGAGTACGAACATGGGGATCTGAAAGAAAGCACCATTGTCATCGTGACGGGCGCGGACCCGGTGAGGAACGAGCGCATTTGGAAGGAGGCGAAAGCCGAAGGGGTGTTGATCAACGTCATGGACGACGTTTCTCGCTGCAATTTCATCGCCGGTTCGGTCGTCCGGCAAGGTCCACTCAAGATCGCCATCTCAACGAGCGGCTGCGCGCCCGCCCTCGCCGTCCGGCTCCGGGAGCGGATGGAACGCGAATTCGGCCCGGAGTTCGCTGACTTTCTGAACTTGATGGAGGGCCTGCGCGAGCCCCTGGCGGCCCGTTATCCGGATTTCGAGACGCGCCGCGCCCTCTGGTACGAACTGGTGGACTCCGATGTCATCGACCGACTGCGGGAAGGACGTCCCGACCTGGCCCGCCTCAGGGTCGAGGAGATCGTGGGAGGAGACGCGGCGAACGGCGGGTCCGCCGACGCGGTCTGAAGTTTCTCTGTCAGGATGCTGAAAAACGCCATGGATGCGTGTCGCGGCGCCGGGTTTCCACTCTTCGCGGGACGCTTTTCCCGTCCGGCTATCGCTTGACGGAAATCCGAGAGAGCGGGGGGGGGCGCCAAACAACATTCTTTCAAATCGTCAACCGGGCAAAACTATCAACCGATAATCCAGGACCTCGATTCCCCCCCCACCCTCCCAAGATTTGTCCGCGAGGCCTGAGGGTTGAATTGACATTGAGAGACACCGGACCCGATAATTGAGAAGAGC
>JASLXW010000080.1:0-3985 GCA_030740135.1 Nitrospinota bacterium | reverse complement strand
CGGTGTTCCCGGAATCCATCGCCCACCGAGGGTGAGGGGTTGGGGGATCGCTGAACATGAGATCAATTCAAGCCGGGAGGTGGGTTTCATGGCCACGATGATTACGGACGAGTGCATCAATTGCGGAGTTTGCGAGCCGGAATGCCCGAATGACGCCATCACCGAGGGCGAAGACATCTTCGTCATCGACCCGAACACCTGCACCGAGTGCGTCGGATTCCACGACGAAGAGCAATGTGCCGTGGTTTGTCCGGTGGACTGCTGCGTTGCGGACCCCAACAACGACGAAACCGAAGAAGTCCTCCTCGCCCGCGCCAAGGCCATTCATCCGGACATGGACGTTCCGAACCTGGAAGACTTGACGCCGGACCTGTCCCGTTTCCGCACATAAACGGCCGCCGCTTCCAAGAGACCTCCCGCCTTGCAGGGCGGGAGGTTTTTTTACGCCCTGATCCAGCGTCCAGCCTGCGTTTCTCACCAACTCAAACGCCCGACCGTTGAGTGTATCCGCCACCTTCAACGCGACATCGCCGCGCCATCCCTTCGCTAAGCGAAACACGAAACCATTCGCCTTGTGAGAAATGCGGGCGAAACATTTGGACATGGGACGAGGGAAAATTATCGGCGTGAATCCCTGAGGCATCGCCCTCAATCGCACACGGCCTTCGGCCGGATTATCTCCGCCAGCATCCGAATGAATTTCACGTGATCCCCCACCGTCCCGGCCCGAACGAGGCCAACGCCGGACTCTTTCGCAATCTCCACGGCCTCGACGTCCAGGTCGAACAGGACTTCCATGTGGTCGACCAGAAAACCGATGGGGACGAGGACGATGTCACGGACGCCGCGCCCCGCCGCCTTGCGGATCACGTCCTCCACGTCCGGCTCCAACCAAGGCTCGCTTGGGCTGCCGCTCCGGCTCTGATACGCCGTCGCCCACGCCTTCATCCCAAGGGATTCCGCCACGGCCGCCGAGGACTCGGCGAACTCTTCTGCGTAACGGGACTGCCGGGCCATCCCCGTCGGGATCGAGTGGGCCGTAAAAATCAAAAGGGCCTTTTCTTTCCTCCCCTTATCGAACCCGCCGGTCGCCTCCCGGACGCGGTCCGCAACCGCCTCGACGAATCCGGGATGGTCGTGCCATCCGTCCAGGTAATCGAAATCGGGGGCGCGCTCCCCCAGGGGACTCAGACCCTCGCTGACCGATTGCCGATAAGCCTCCCAACTCGCCTTCGCCCGGTGGGGGGCCATGATGACGCCCAGGGCGTTCCGGACGCCGTCGTCCGCCATCCGCTCCGTCACGTCCTTGATGAACGGATGCCAGTTGCGCATCCCCACATACACCGGAATCGATGCTCCCGATTCCTCCAACCGGGCCTTGAGGGCCTCCGCCTGCCGGAACGTCAACTCGTTGAAGGGGGAATACCCGCCGCAAACCTCGTAGTGATGCTCGACTTCATCAATCCGGCCGGGGGGGACTTTCCGGTTCCGGAGAATGGTCTCGAGGAACGGACGGACATCTTCCCGCTTCGTCGGGCCGCCGAACCCGATCAACAAAACGGCATCGATGGCGCCGCTCATCCGCGCCCGCTCATCTCGTGAACCATGTCTACGAGCGCAATCACGTTGTCCACCGGCGTCTCCGGCACGATGCCGTGGCCGAGGTTGAAAATGTGCCCGCTCCGCCCACCGGCCTGCTCCAGGACGCGCGCCGCCCGCTTCCGAATGTAGGGCAGGTCCGCCAGGAGAACGATCGGGTCGAGGTTTCCCTGGACCGCCACGTCGCCGAGACGCTCCCAGGCTTCGTCCAGCTCCGTGCGGAAGTCCACGCCGATGACATCCCCGCCCGCCTCTTTCATGTCCTCCAGGAACAGTCCGGTCCCCGTCCCGAAATGGATCACCGGCGCCCCGGGCGTCAGGCCTTGGATGAGGGCGCGGCTGTGTGGCAGAACAAACTCCCGGTAATCGGCCGGCGAGAGACAGCCCACCCAGCTGTCGAACAACTGAACGGCCTGCGCCCCGGCGGCGATCTGTCCATTGAGGTGTTTCGTCAACGCCCGGACCAGCTTTTCCATCAGCGCGCGCCACGCGCCCGGATCCCGGTGCATCAGACCCTTCGTGTGGGCGTAGCTCTTGGAGCCGCCGCCCTCGATGGCGTAGGACGCCAGCGTGAAGGGCGCGCCCGCGAAACCGATCAACGGGACGTGGGACGGCAACTCGGCCCGGCACAGGCGAACGGCCTCGAACACAAAGGCCATCGATTCCTCCGGCTCCACCTCGGACAAGCGGTCCACGTCGGCCCTGTTCCGAACCGGCGCGTGAATGACGGGTCCGTCGCCCCGGTTGTATTCGAGGCCGAGACCCATCGGTTCGAGGATGGGCAACAGATCGGAGAAGAGGATGGCCGCGTCGGCCCCGATGCGCCTGGCTGCGTGGACGGTGACCTCGGCGGCCAGCTCCGGGTTCTTGCAAAGCTCCAGGAAGGAAGTTTTGGCCCGGACCTCGCGGTATTCCTTCATGTACCGCCCCGCCTGACGCATCAACCAGATCGGCGTGCAGTCCGTTTCCTCCCGGCGGCAGGCCTTGAGAAACGGCGCGTCGCGCAATTCCCGGGCCAGGGCCGTCGATCCGGTGACAGACCCGACCGTCACAATTCGTCCCCGATTGGATCAGGCGTGTTTCTCAAAAGCACAGTCATCCCTTTGACTCCCTGTATTCCCGCACGAACGACCTTCCGCACAGCGGCGTGTCCTTAGACGAACCCCCCAAACACCCCTTCATTGGAAAATGTCTCCCAACCACACTCGACGTCCAGGAAAACTTTTATAAAAAGATACAGAAACTGAACCCGCCGAGGTCTGTCCAATTGAATGATGGGATTCCGCCGGGGTGGCTTTGCACCCCTCGGGTGTACAACACCGCCCTCATGGATGAGGAATGGTCCCGGAAAATATTCGACCGATTCCGCATTGACCAGACGGGGAATTCCGGGTAGGATTTTTATCATTCAGGTCGCCATGGCGCTAGCCCCCCGAAGAATCGGCAAGCACTCTCGTCCCAATCGAGGGTCATCCGGAAATGGATTATCTCGGCCGACTCAATCATTCCCGATGCAAGAATCGCGCTCTCCCCTCCCTGCGCCGGCTTGCGGTGTTCGTCGCGGGGCTTCTGGTCCTGTCGATAGCGGCCGCGCCCGCCCTCGCCCAAAGAAAGAAGGTCGAGCGGGTGGCGGTTCTGACGTTCAAGTCCATCGGGACAACCAAGGAGATGGGCGAAGCCGTTGCGGAGATTCTACGGACCGAGCTCGTGGACGTCGGCGGCTTCGAGCTCGTCGAGCGCGGCCAGATCCAAGCCCTCCTCAAAGAACAAAAACTCCAACTCCAGGACGTGATCGACGAGCAAACAGCCGTGAAGATCGGGCGGCTCTCCGGGGCGAAGCTCGTCGTCATCGGGAGCATCGTCAAGCTGGGCTACACCTTCACGCTCAATTCCCGTTTCATCGACGTTCAGACCGGGATCACGCGAATTGGGAAGAACATCCGCGGCAACAGCGAGAACGAGATCTCCAACATGTGCCGGCAGCTGGCGTACGTCATCGCGGGCAGGACCTATGTGGAAAAGCTGCCTCCCCAACCGAGAACTCCCCGGAAGCCCGTCGTGCGTGAGAGAACAAAGCGGGAGGAAAGAGAGCGCAGGGAGAGTGCAAGGCTGGAGGAGCAGCGGCGGAGGCTTGAGGCGGAGCGAAGACGCCTTGAAAAAGAGCGCAAGAGGAATGCCGCTCTTAAGAGAGAGCGCGAGGAGCGAACCCGGCGGGAAGGTGAGTCGGCTCGCGCGGCGTCGGGGATCGGGAAGCTGAGAGGGCAGACAATTTGGGTAAAAACGAAAAGCAGCAATCCTCGCAAGAGGTATTGCACGATGCTCTCCGAAGCGGGTCTGATTGTCAAATGTTCTTATGGGAGGTTGTCTTCGAAGATTTCTAGGGATA
>JASLXW010000007.1:20560-23636 GCA_030740135.1 Nitrospinota bacterium | reverse complement strand
AGGAACCAGTGCTCCCGGGTTTCGATCACCTTCTTGAGCGCCCTGTCGGAGAAGGCCCGGTTGCCCTTGAAATTGATTTTGCGGATGGTGACTTTCTTGCCCTCGGTGATCCGGAACTCGACGTTGACCTGGTTGGCGCCGGTTTCCTCGACGACGGACTCGATTCGGGCGAAGTAGTAGCCCTCTTCCTGATACAGGCCGCGGATGCTCTCCACGCTTTCTCGGACCGTCCCCTGATTGAGGATGGACTGCACCGTCACGGTCACCTTCTCCAGGATGTCCTCGAGGTCGACCTCCTTGTTTCCGACGATGCGCACGCCGGCCACCGAGGGTTTTTCCTCCACGATGAAGACGATGCGCAACCCGCCCTCGAAGGGGGTCACGTCGACTTTGACGTCCCGGAAAAAGCCCAGGTCGTAAATCTTCTTGATGTCTTTGCGGAGTTTGGAGACGGAGAAACGGTCGCCGATGCGGGTGGAGACGTAGAAGCGGATCGTGCCTTCTTCGACCCGGCGATTGCCCTGGATCTCAATGCCCTTGATGGGCAGGGCGGGGGTCTGGGCCGGGGCGCGGGGGGACCACAGGAATAAGACCAGCGGTATCAACGCAAAGGCCAGCCACCCACCCCTTTCCCGCGCGGTTTTGGGTGGAAGGGGCGCCCATTTATTCAACAACAATCGATCCATGAAATCCTTTGTGCGGGCCCGCACGGAAACGCCGGCCCGCGCGGATGGTGGAAATTCACGTTGATCTCTTGCCGACGCGAGGGGCCTTGCGCCGCCCCGCACCCAACCTTCAGCCCTGAGAGATTGTCGATCTCAATCAAGGCGTCCGGCGCTGATGGACGGGACGCCGCCCTCAGGCGTCCTGTAAATCGCTGACGAGCGCTTTTCCCTCGAAGACGAACGAGTCGTTTTCGAACCGGACCCGGATGTTCCCCGCTTCCGAGAATCGCCCCTTCAAGACCTCTTCGGACAGGGGGTCCTCAATGTGGTTTTGAATGGTCCGTTTCAGCTCCCGGGCGCCGTATTTCGGGTCGTAGCCCAGCTCGGCCAGCTTTTCCTTTGCCCCCGGGTCCAACTCGACGGACAGGCCGCGCTCGATGAGCTGCTTGTTCAGAGCGTCCACCATCAGGTCGACGATTTCCAGAATGTGCTCGCGGGTGAGCGAGTGGAAGACGACTTCCGAGTCCAGGCGGTTGAGGAACTCGGGGTTGAACGTGCGCCGCGTCTCGGTGCGCATCGCGCCCTTCAACCGCTTGGCCCGGGAGTCCTCGTCCCCCTCCTCGCCTTCTTTGTGGAAGCCCATCGAGGCCGACCGCGTGATGTCCCGGCTGCTGAGGTTGGAAGTCATCACGAGGACGACATTTCGGAAGTCCACGCGCCGGCCGTAGCTGTCGGTGAGCTGACCTTCGTCCATGACCTGGAGCATGATGTGGAAAATGTCGGGATGGGCCTTCTCGATCTCGTCCAGCAGGACGACCGCATACGGCCGGCGCCGGACGTGCTCGGTCAACTGGCCCCCCTCCTCGTAGCCCACGTAGCCGGGAGGCGCTCCGGTGAGGCGCGACACGTTGAACCGCTCCATGTATTCGGACATGTCCACGCGGATGAGGGACTGCTCGTCCCCGAACAGGAACTCGGCCAGGGCGCGGCAAAGCTCGGTCTTGCCCACGCCGGTTGGTCCGAGCAGCAGGAACGAGCCGATGGGCCGGTTGGGGGCCTTGAGACCGGCGCGCGAGCGCCGGATGGCCTTGGTCACCACGGAGATGGCCTCGTCCTGGCCCACGATGCGCCGGTGGAGCTCCTCCTCCATGCGCAGCAGGCGCTGGGTTTCGCCCTCTTCGATCTTCGACAGGGGGATGCCCGTCATGCGGGAGACGATGAAGGACACGTCCTCGTCGGTGACGATCGTTTCCTCGTCCGTCTGGGCTTCTTCCCACTCCTGCTTCCGCTCGTTGAGGCGCTCGCGGATCTCCTCTTCCTGATCGCGCAGCTTGACGGCCTCCTCGAAGTTCTGCTCTTCGATGTGAGCCCGCTTTTCCCGGACGATCTCTTCCACCTTGCGCTGAAGGTCGCGGACCTCCTGGGGGTAGGTGACCTTGGCCAGCCGGACCCGGGAGCCCGCCTCGTCGAGGACGTCGATGGCCTTGTCGGGCAGGTAGCGGTCGGAGATGTACCGGTCGGACAGCCGGACGGACTCCAGCACGGCCTCCTCGGTGAACTTGGCCCGGTGGTGGTGTTCGTACTTGTGCTTCAGGCCCCGGAGGATCAGGATGGTTTCCTCCACCGTGGGCGGATTCACCATGATGGGCTGGAAGCGGCGCTCCAGGGCGCCGTTTTTCTCGATGTATTTGCGGTATTCATCCAGGGTGGTGGCGCCGATGCACTGGAGCTCGCCCCGGGAAAGCGCGGGCTTGAGCATGTTCGAGGCGTCGATGGAGCCCTCGGCGGCGCCCGCGCCCACCAGGGTGTGGAGCTCGTCGATGAAGATGATGACGTTCTCGGACTGGGTGATCTCCTTCATGATGGCCTTGAGGCGGGCCTCGAACTGGCCGCGGTATTTCGTCCCGGCCACCAGGGCGCCCAGGTCCAGGGAGACAACCCGCTTCCCGTAGAGAACCTGGGGCACCTCTTGGCCGATGATGCGCTGGGCCAGTCCTTCGACGATGGCGGTCTTGCCCACCCCCGGCTCGCCGATGAGGACGGGGTTGTTCTTCGTGCGCCGGCTGAGGATCTGGATGACCCGGTCGATCTCGCTGTCCCGGCCGATGACGGGGTCGAGCTTGTCCTCGACGGCCAAGTCTGTCAGGTCCCGCCCGAATTCGTCCAGCGACGGCGTCTTACTCTTTTCCTTCGGTCGTTTCGCCGTGGGCTCCCGCAGGAGGTTGAGGGTCTGTTCGCGGGTCTGCTGCAGCTTGATGCCGAGGGTGGAGAGAATCTTGGCCGCCAGACCGTCCTTTTCCCGGATGAGCCCGAGCAGAACGTGCTCGGTGCCGATGTAGTTGTGGCCCAGTCGCGCCGACTCCTCTCGAGCCAGTTGCATTACCCTTTTGACGCCATCTGTAAACATGTTA
>JASLXW010000007.1:0-20550 GCA_030740135.1 Nitrospinota bacterium | reverse complement strand
TGGCCTTGGGGGTGAAGGGGATGTCCCCCTCGACCGAGCTGGTCAGGCTCTTGGGCAGGTTGCGCTCCACCTCAATGCGGATTTGCTTGATGTCCTGGCCGACCTTTTGGAGAACGGCAATGGCGATGCCGCCGCCGTCCTTCAGGATGCCGAGGAGGATGTGTTCCGTGCCCAGATACTCGTGGTGATAGCGTTCCGCCTCTTCTCGGGCGAGGATGATCACCTTTCGAGCGCGCTCGGTAAACCGTTTGAACATGTCTGGATCCTCGCTCTTGTCGCTCACATTACTCCAAAATTCTCCCGTCGGCAATCCGCACCACCCGGTCCATGCGCTCGGCCAGGCGGGGGTTGTGCGTGGCGATCAAAAAACTGGCTTCCTGGTCTCGGTTCAGGTGTTCCAAGAGCCCGTGGATTTCCTCGCCGGTCCGCTCATCCAGGTTTCCCGTGGGTTCGTCGGCGAGGATCAGATCGGGTTTGTTCATCAACGCCCGCGCCACGGCGACGCGTTGTTGTTCGCCTCCCGAGAGTTCGCCGGGCTTGTGGTTCAGCCGGTTCGACAGGCCCGCCTCCTTCAGGAGCGTCTCGGCGCGGTCGCGGGCCCGGTCCCTTTGGGTTCCGCCGATCAGGGCCGGCATCATCGTGTTCTCCAGGGCCGTGAACTCGCCGAGCAGGTGGTGAAACTGAAAGACGAAGCCGATGGTTTCGTTCCGGAGCCTCGCCAGCGAAGCCTTGTCCAATGAGAAAACATCCCGCTCTCCGTACAGCACCCGGCCCCCGCTGGGCCGATCCAACGCGCCGAGGATCTGAAGGAGGGTGGTTTTCCCGACCCCCGAGGTCCCCATGACGGCGACCATTTCTCCCCGTCGAATTCTCAAATCGACACCCTGAAGGACCGATATCCTTTTCTCGCCGCTTTGAAATTCCTTCCGCAGCCCTTCGGCCGCGATGACGGCGGGTCCTTCATGACTCCCGGCACCCTCATTCATACCGTAGGGTCTCAGCCGGGTCAACCCGGGAAGCCTTCCAGGATGGATACAGGGTTGCCAAAGAGCAAAGCCCAAACGCGATTGCGACGATCAGCGCCACATCTGCGCCCTGAACGTCTACGGGGAGTCGATCGATAAGATAGACGCTACCCTGGAAAATTTCAAGACCAAACTGGTTCTCCAGGAAGTCCGCGATGTCCGGAAGTTTCAGCGCCAGGGCGATTCCGCCGGCCATGCCGAGAAGCGTCCCGACGGCGCCCACCGTCATCCCGTCCACCATGAAGATCTTCAGGACGCCCCCGTCCGTCGCCCCCATCGACTTCAGAATCGCGATGTCCCGCGCCTTTTCTTTGACCACCATGACCAGCGTCGCGACGATGCTGAAGGTGGCCACCAGGGTGATAAGGACCAGGATGATGAACATGACGGTCTTTTCCATCTTCAGCGCGGCGAACAGGCTGGTGTGCATCTGCATCCAGTCCCGCGTCCAGTAGGGAAACCCCAGCTTTTCCCGAATGGCGTCCGCCACCTCACGGGCCTTGTAGACGTCGGACACCTTGACTTCAACGGCCGACGCGGCGTCGCCCATCTCGAAGAACGCCTGCGCCTGCGCCAGCGAGATCAAGGCCAAACCGTTGTCGTACAGGTAATAACCCGAGTGGAAGACCCCCGCCACGCGGAACTTCCGCGCCCGGGGAATCAGGCCCGCCGGCGTCACGCGGCCCAGGGGAGAGATAACCAGCACCTCGCTTCCCGGCGAGACCCCCAGGGACCGGGCGAGGTCCGCGCCGAGGATGATCGCCGGCTGGCGCGTTTGGTTCGGCCCGGGAAAGGTGCGCTTCAGGTCCTCGAACCGCCCCCGGGTCATTTTGAGCGAGAAGTCGGTCACCTTCCGCTCCAGGGCCGGATTGACCCCCCGCAGGACGATGCCCGTCACGCTTTGCCCGGCCCGCAGGAGGACATGGTTGACGATGTAAGGCGCCGCCGAGACGACGCCCTCGATTCGGCCCACCTTGGACAACACCCCCCGGTAGTCCTTGATTGACCCCTGAAACTGTTGGATGAGAACGTGCGCCTGGCCGCTCAGGATTTTTGCCTGGAGAGATTTCTGGAAGCCCGTCATGACGCCGACGACGCAGATGAGCGTCGCGACGCCCAGCATGACGCCCAGGGCGGAGATCCAGGAACCCACCGAAATCAGTCGGTTCTTCCGCTTGGAGCGCAGATATCGCAGACCGACCCAAAGCTCATACCCCACTCGGCTCGTCTCCCGGCCCCGCCCCCTCCGCCGGATCGGCGTCGGCTTCGTCGCCGCCGGATTCCGCCTCGAAGACCTCCCGACGAAGCTGGGGAAAGAGGATGACGTCGCGGATGGAGGGGGAGTCGGTGAACAGCATCACCAGCCGGTCGACGCCGATGCCCGCGCCCGCCGTGGGCGGCATGCCGTACTCCAGGGCCCGCAGATAGTCGTGGTCCATCATCTGGGCCTCCTCGTCGCCCATCTCCCGCCGCCGGACCTGGTCCTCGAAGCGCTCCCGCTGGACATCGGGGTCGTTCAGCTCCGAATAGGCGTTGCCGATCTCCTTGCCCCCGATGAACAACTCGAACCGCTCGGCCGTCTCGGGGTCGTCCTCCCTGGGCTTGGCCAGCGGAGAGATGTCCCGCGGGTAATCAACAAGAAAGGTGGGCTGGATCAACGTCGGCTCGACCGCCGTTTCCATGATCTTGTTCAGCACTTTTCCGTAGCCGCGGTGATGGGAGACGTCGATCCCCGTCCGGTCGGCCCAGGCGCGGGCGGACGCTTCGGTCTCGAGGTCGGCGTCGGACATGCCCGCATCTTTCAGCGCGTCCTTCAGCGGCAGCCTCCGCCAGGGCGGCGCGAGGTCCACCTCGCGCCCGTTCCAGGTGAGTTTCCGGGTGCCCAGGACGCCGTCGGCCACCTCGACCAAAAGCGCTTCGACCAGGGCCATCACATCCGTATAGTCGGCGTACGCCATGTAGAACTCGAGCATGGTGAACTCGGGGTTGTGCTCGGTGGAGACGCCTTCGTTGCGGAAGTTGCGGTTGATCTCGAAGACCCGGTCGATGCCGCCGACGACGAGCCGCTTGAGGTAAAGCTCCGGGGCGACCCTCAGGTACAGGGTCATGTCGAGGGCGTTATGGTGCGTGACGAAGGGCCGGGCGGTGGCGCCCCCGACGAGGGGCTGCATCATCGGGGTCTCGACTTCGACAAACCCCCGGCCGCCGAGTCTTTCGCGCAGGACCTCGACGATCCGGGCGCGGCGCGTGAAGACCGCGCGCGCCTCCGGGTTCATGATCAGGTCGACGTATCGCTGGCGGTAGCGGGTTTCGACGTCCTGAAGGCCGTGCCATTTCTCGGGCAGGGGCCGGAGGGATTTTGTCAGCAGGGACACTTCGCCGGCCGAGATGGAGAGTTCTCCGCGCCGTGTCTTGGTGATCTCTCCCCGGACGCCGATGAAGTCGCCGATGTCCAGAGACTGAAGGGATTGGTAGGCCGCTTCTCCGAGGCGGGCCTTTTCGGCGATGATCTGGAGCTTCCCCGTGCCGTCCCGCAGGTCGCAGAAGGTCAGCTTTCCCTGCCGCCGCTTGGCCATCAGCCGGCCGGCCAGGGTGTGGGTCTGGGGGTCGGCCTCCAGGGCTTCGCGGTCCAGGTCCCCGTATCGCTCGACGATTGCCCCGAGACGCCCGGTTGTCGGAAACCGGTTGACGAAAGGGTTTTTCCCTTCCGCTCTGAGGTTCTCGATCTTTTGTCGCCGCTGAGCCCTCAGCGGGTGCGCTTCATCCATCGGGCGGGTCTTTCGGACATAATCGGCCATTTATCAGGCATTTACTGAATTGAAGATGGGGCATGGCAACCCTCGGAAGCGATTCGGTCAACCGAATGCGGGACCGCCGGCGTAGGCGGGCAAGATGCCCGTCCCGCCTTTTCGAAACCTCCCGATTTTCCACCGATTCGGCAGGCCGGGCATCTTGCCCGGCCCGAGAGGGTGATTCGGTCCTCGATTGGTTCAGTTTATCCCAAAAGGCTTTACGATCCATCCTCCTGAAACTCCATCAGATAGGCCTCGATGAAGCGGTCGAGATCTCCGTCCAGGACGGCGTCCACGTTTCCCATCTCGACGTTCGTCCGGTGGTCCTTCACCATCTGGTAGGGGTGGAGAACGTAGGACCTGATCTGGCTTCCGAAGGCGATCTGCTTCTTCCCGCTGTGGATGGCGTCCAGCTCTTCCTCCTTCTTGCGTTTCTCCAGGTCATAGAGCCGGGCCTTGAGGACCTTCATGGCCGTCGACTTGTTCTTGTGTTGGGAGCGCTCGTTCTGGCAGGAGACGACGAGCCCGCTGGGGATGTGGGTGATTCGCACCGCCGAGTCGGTCACGTTGACGTGCTGGCCCCCCGCCCCGCTGCTGCGGTAGGTGTCGATCTTGAGATCGCCCTCGTCGATGTCGATCTCGATGTCGTCGGCCACTTCGGGGAAGACGAAGACCGAGGCGAAAGAGGTGTGCCGCCGGCTGGCCGCGTCGAACGGCGAGATCCGGACCAGCCGGTGGACGCCGACCTCCGGGCGGAGGTAGCCGAAGGCGTACGGGCCGTTGACCGCGAAGGTGGCGCTTTTGATGCCCGCCTCCTCCGCCGCCAGCAGGTCGAGGGTCTCGGACGTGAAGCCCCGCCGCTCGGCCCACCGCAGGTACATCCGCATCAATATCTGCGCCCAGTCCTGGGACTCGGTCCCTCCGGCGCCCGCGTTGATGTGGACGAGGGCGTTTCGCGCGTCGTTCTCCCCGGACAGCTTCAGCTTGAACTCGATGTCCTGGAGGTCCCGGAGGAGCCCCTCGACCTCCCCCTCAAGCTCCGCCACCTCCGCGCTTTCGGGCTCTTCCTCCGCCAGGAGATCCAGGAGCTCCGCCGCGTCGGTGGCCTCTTTGTTCAGCTTGTTCCATTCCTCGACCGGGGCCGCCAGGGCCGCGCGGCGCTGAAGGGTTCGCTGCGCCGTATCCGGGTCGTCCCAAAAACCTGTCCGGCTGATGGCCTGATCGAGTTTTTCAATCTCCCGCTCTTTGCCCGCCAGGTCAAAGACGACCTCGGACGGTTTCGAGGCGCTTGGAGATGTCCTCCAGATTGTTCTTAAGGTCGCCGATCATGATTCTTCCTCCCTCCGCCGTCGCGGAAGTGATGATTCGGGGGCGGTCCCGGGTCCGGGCGTTCACCCCTTGCGGGCCGAATGTCTGCCGGCGGCCCAATGCAGTCCGAGGATCAAGACCGCGAGGGCTGCGCTCAGGTAAGCGAAGAGGTCTCCGTGCCGGGTGTAAAAGGTGAGTCCCGCCGGGCCGGGCGTTCCGGGCGCGACGTTGGCGAGCACGCCCGTCGGAACGAACAGTGTCGTCGCCTCGCGGATTTTTCCGGTCGCGTCCACGACGCCGGTGATTCCCGTATTGGCCGCCCGGACGAGGGGGACGCGATTTTCCACCGCCCGAAGGGCGGCGATGCTCATGTGCTGATAGGGGCCCGCGCTTCGGCCGAACCAGGCGTCGTTGGTGATGTTCACCAGAAGCCGCGCCCCGTTCCGGACAAACCGCCTCACCTCATCGGCAAAGATCACCTCGTAGCAGATCAAGACGCTGAACGGCGCTTTGGCGAGAGGAAAGACCGTGCGGCGGTCGCCGGGAAGAAAATCCCCGATGCCGGAGACCATCTTCCGGATGAAGGGGAAAAACCGCTTCAACGGAACGTACTCACCGTAAGGGACTAAATGCGTCTTGTGGTATTGACCGTCCACCCTCTTTTCCGGGGTGACGAGGAAGGCGCTGTTCCGCAGGCGGTGCTCCCGGTTTCGAAGTGTCACGGACACCGCGCCGACCAGCAGCGGGGCGCGCACCTTCGCGGACAGGTTCAGAACCCGCTCCCGGTGGGCCTTGTCCCGAAGGAAGAAGAACGGCGCCGCGGTCTCGGGCCACACGATCAAATCCGGCTTTCCCTGCGCGTGCTTATACGTTAGCTTTTCGTACACCTCGAGCGTTTTCAGCCGATACGCCTCGTCCCACTTCACCGCCTGCGGGATGTTCCCCTGAAGCAGGGCGATGCGGACGGACCGGTCCGGGCGTGCGCCCTCCGGGGAGGGTGCGGCAAAGGTATCGAGCCGGGCCCAGCCGTAAAGGAGCGCCGCCCCCAGCAAGACCGCCGTCGCGCCGAGCGCCCACGCGCTCCCGCGAAAGGCCCGGCCTTCTCCCACGGGCTCGCCGCGCGGCCTCCTCGCGTAACCCGGAATGAAATCCCGCATGACGCCCCAGAGCGCCGAATTTACGAGGACGATGAGGAAGCTCACGCCGTAAATACCGGTGATGTCCGCGACCTGGATCACGGGCAGCGCCGCATACTGCGAATAGCCCAAGGCCGCCCAGGGAAAGCCCGTCAGGAGGTGCGTCCGCGCCAACTCCAGCGCGACCCACAGGAAGGGGGCCAACGCCGGCAGGACATGCCGGCTCTGCCGGCCGAACCGGCAAACGAGCGCGCAGAAGACTCCCGTGAACAAGCTCAGGTACGCCGCCAGCATGAGCAACACCAGCAAGGCGACGGGAAACGGCAGGCCCCCGTACCGTGTCATGGTGATGGTGACCCAGAAGAGGGTTCCGATGTATCCGACGGTTCCCGCGAGGCCGCCCAGCCAGAAGGCGCGGCGGGGCGCGACCCCCTCGATGGCCGCCAACAGGGGGATTAGGGCCACCCAGGCCAGCGCCGCCAGGTCGTACTTGGGAAAACAGAGAATGAGGAGGACGCCCGAGAGGACGGCCGCGACCAGCCGGCGCCGAAGCCGCACCCCCCGGAAGGGGGGTGTCTCCCGGACCCCCGATTCGGCCTGTGCCGCCGATGCCCGCGCCGAAGCGGTCATTGCGTCTCCACTCCCGCCGAAGGGCGCCTGGCCGGGGATTCCGGCGCCGCGGGGCCGGGGGGGCCGGATCGGCGGGCGCGCCCGTTCTCTCCACCGATCCCCGCCACCCGCTCTTTGACCGCCCGGGCCAGGGTTTTGTTCATGTGGGGGATTCCGGCCAGTTGATCGACGTCCGCTTCGCGGATTTGGTCGACGCTGCCGAAGTACCGCAGGAGGGATTGCCGGCGGGCCGGGCCGATGCCTTCGACTTCGTCGAGGATCGAGCGCAGCCGCCCTTTCCCGCGGCGCTTGCGGTGAAACTGGACGGCGAAACGGTGCGTCTCGTCGCGGACCCGCTGAAGCAGGTAGCGGACGGGCGAGTCCGGCAGGAGGGGGATGGGGTCCGGGTGGCCGGGGAGGAAGATCATGTCGTTTCGCCCGCGCCGGTCCCCACCTTTGGCCATGGCGATGACGGGCAGGCGCTGGAGCGCCAGCTCGCCGAGGACGCGCCGGGCCACGCCCAACTGCCCTTTGCCCCCGTCCACGAGGATGAGGTTCGGCCAATCTCCCCCTTCGGCGAGCGCGCGCCGGAACCGTCTCTCGATGACCTCGGCCATCATGGCATAGTCGTCCGGGGTGTTTTCGGTCCGGATGATGTAGCGCCGGTATTCGCCCTTGGCCGGTTTGCCGTCGCGGAAGACCACCATGCAGGCCACGGCGTCCGTCCCCTGAAGGTTGGAGATGTCGAAGGCCTCGATGCGCCTCGGAAGGTCTGTGAGGCGCAGGACGTCCCGCAGCTCGCCCAGCAGGTCCTCGCCGGCCGGTCCCTCCGCCTCGGGGTTTTCGAGGAAGTGCCGGGCGTTGTCGGACGCCATCCGGACCAGGCGGGCCTTTTCCCCCCGCCGCGGAACGCTGAGGCGGACCCGCCGGCCCCGCTGACCCGTCAGCCACTCCTCGATGAGCGCCGAATCCGGGATGGGGAAGGGCGTCAGAACCTCCGGCGGGATGAAGACGCCCCGCGCGTAGTATTGCTTGAGGAACGATTCCAGCAGGTCGCCTTCCGGCTCGGAGGCCGGAAATTTGAAATCGTACCCTTTGTCCCCCAGGACCTTGCCCCCCCGGACGAAAAAGACGTGGATCCGGGCGCGGTCCCCGAACCGGTGGAAACCCGCCACGTCCTGGTCCTCCAGGTCGGTGGAGACGATCCGCTGCCGCTGGAGGCTCCGCTCGACAGCCCGGATCTGGTCCCGGTAGCGGGCGGCCTCCTCGTAGCGAAGCGCCTCGGCGGCGGATTGCATTCTCTTTTTCAGGCCGCGCAGGAGCTCCTGGTCCCGGCCCTTGAGGAACAGGCTCACCCTGTCCACGAGGCCGTTGTATTCCTCCTGGGTGCAGTAGCCGACGCAGGGCGCGATGCACCGCTTCATCTCGTACTCCAGGCAGGGCCGGTCGCGCCGGCCGTCCATGGGCTCCTCGCACGAGCGGATCGGGAAGACCTTGTGGATCAGCCGGAGGGTCTGGCGGATGGACTTCGCGGAAACGTACGGCCCGAAATAGGCCGCCCCGTCCTTGCACACCCGGCGGACGATCTCCAGCCGGGCGTGCGCCTCGTGGGTGGTGAACCGGAGATAGGGGAAGTGTTTGTCGTCCCGCAGGACGACGTTGTACTTGGGCCGGTGGCGCTTGATGTAGTTGCTTTCGAGGATCAGGGCCTCGACGTCGCTGGCCGTGACGATGTAATCGAGCGACCGCACCTGATCGATCATCAACCGGATTCGGGGCGAGGGCCGGGCGGAAGGCGCGAAGTAGGAGCGGACCCGGCGCCGAAGGGACTTGGTCTTGCCGACGTAGAGGACCTTCTCTTTGTCGTCCCGCATCATGTAGATGCCGGGCGAGGCGGGCAGACCCTCGCCCAGACGTTCTTTCCCCGCAATCTGCGTCCCGACTTCCCGCGCTTCGACTTTCTTGGCGCTCATTTTGAAAAACCTTTAAACCTTGGGGGGACTTCTTGTAAGACGCCCCCCCCAAACCCCCCTTAGAACTTTTTGACGGCCGAGCCAAAGGCTCGGCCGTCTCGCGGTGGGGATGAATCGGATGATTGTTCGTTTGCGGCGCGCGGAACTCTGATTTCGAGTAGGCCAAAGTGGATAAATTTCTTGCGCCTTATGAAAGTTTTCGAGGGGGTTCCCAACCCTGGGACTTGGTTTGGATTGCCCTCTCACGCGCTGACTCCCAGCTCGCGTTTTTCCAGGGCGGCGATTCGGTCCCGGAGCTCGGCGGCGGCCTCGAACTCCAGGCGCTTGGCCGCCTCGATCATCTCCGCGCGGAGATGATCGATCCGTTTGGACACGTCGCCCGGCGAGTCCGCTGTGAAGTACGGGGCGTCCTCTTCCGCCGCCCTGGAGACCGACGCGTAGTCCCGTTGCGACACGTCGCCCAGGACCTCGTTGATGTTCCGGATGATGGACCGGGGCGTGATCCCGTTCTCTTCATTGAAGGCCTCCTGGATCTCCCGCCTCCGCCGGGTCTCGGAGATGGCCGTCGCCATGGATTTCGTCATCCGGTCGGCGTACATCAGGACCGTCCCGTTGATGTTCCGCGCCGCGCGTCCGGTGGTCTGGATGAGGGAGGTCGCCGAGCGCAGGTAGCCCTCCTTGTCGGCGTCCAGGATGGCCACCATCGAGACCTCGGGGATGTCCAGGCCCTCCCGCAGCAGGTTGATCCCGATGAGGACGTCGAACTCGCCGAGGCGAAGCTCGCGGATGATGGCCACGCGCTCGAGGGCGTCGATGTCGGAATGCAGGTAGCGCACCCGCACCCCCGCCTCCTGGTAGAACTCGGCCAGCTCTTCGGCGAAACGCTTGGTGAGGGTGGTGACGAGGACGCGCTCGCCGGCTTCGACGCGCCGCCGAATGGCGGCCAGCAGGTCGTCCACCTGGCCCCGGACGGGCCGGACCTCCACCTCCGGGTCGGTCAGTCCGGTGGGGCGGATGATCTGCTCGGTCACGAGACCCCCGCCGGCCTTCAGCTCGTAGGGCCCCGGCGTGGCCGAGACGTAAACTACGGCGGGGATCCGCGCCTCGAATTCCGGATAGCTCAGCGGCCGGTTGTCCAGGGCCGAAGGGAGGCGGAAGCCGTGGTCCACGAGGGTCTTCTTGCGGGAGCGGTCGCCGGCGTACATGCCGTGGAACTGCGGGATCGCCACGTGGCTCTCGTCGAGGATGTAGAGCGAATCCGACGGAAAGTAGTCCAGGAGCGTGTGCGGGGGATCGCCCGCCGCCCGGCCTTCCAGGTGGGGGGAATAGTTCTCGACGCCGTTGCAGTAGCCCACTTCCCGGAACATCTCGAGATCGAACTTGGTCCGCTGCTCCAGGCGTTGGGCCTCCAGGAGCTTTCCTTCCCGCTTGAGCTCGACCAGGCGTTCGTCCATCTCGGCTTCGATGGCGATCAGGGCGCGGCGCAGGCGGTCTTCCGGCGTGACGTAATGGCTGCTCGGGTAGAGGTCCACCGACTGCCGCTTGCGCATGACCGTCCCGCGCAGGGGGTCGATCTCGCTGATGGACTCGATCTCGTCGCCGAAAAACTCGATCCGCAGCGCCGTCTCCGTCTCGTAGGCGGGAATGACCTCGACCACGTCCCCCCGGACGCGGAAGGTCCCGCGCCTGAAGTCGATGTCGTTGCGTTGGTACTGGATTTGCACCATTCGGGTGAGGACCTCGTCCCGGTCGATGCGCTGTCCGGTCTCCAGATAAATGTGCATGCCGTGGTAGGTCTCGGGCGAGCCCAGGCCGTAGATGCACGAAACGCTGGCGACGATGATCACGTCCCGGCGGGTCAGCAGGGAGAAGGTGGCCGAGTGGCGGAGCTTGTCCAGCTCGTCGTTGACCGAGGCGTCTTTCTCGATGTAGGTGTCCGTGCTCGGCAGGTAGGCCTCGGGCTGATAGTAATCGTAATAACTGACGAAATATTCGACGGCGTTTTCCGGAAAGAAGGTCCGGAACTCATTGTAGAGCTGGGCGGCCAGGGTCTTGTTGGGGGCCGCCACGAGGGTCGGTTTCCCCAACTCGGCGATGACGTTCGCCATGGTGAACGTTTTGCCCGATCCCGTGACGCCGAGCAGAACCTGGTGGCGGCAGCCGTCCCGGAGGTTGCCCAGGAGGCTGTCGATGGCCTCCGGCTGGTCTCCCGTGGGCTTGAAGTCAGAAACAAGCTGGAACGCGCTCATGGCCGGTTCGAGGGTGAGGGTGGAAGAATCCCGCGGGCCGGGGGCGGGCGCCTTCCGGCCGGTTCGTTCGAACGCCATGCGTCAGCCCCGTCGGGGCCGGTAGGGTTCGATGTACTTTTCCCAGGATTCCAGGGTTGACGCCTGGATGGCGCTGGCCACGTATTGGTGGAACAGGAAGTAAGGCCGGTGAGGCCGCCGGAACAAGCGGAATCCGCTCTCCGCCGGCGTGTGGCTTCCCTTTCGCGAGTTGCAGGATTGACAGGCCGCCACCACGTTTTCCCACGAGGTGTCGCCCCCCCGGGAGCGGGGAATGACGTGGTCGATGGTCAGCCCTTTGCCCTGGCGGCCGCAGTATTGGCAGGTGTGGTTGTCCCGGCGGGTGACGTTGCGTTTGCTGAACGCAATCTCCCCCCGCCGGGGGAGGTGGACGTATCGCTGGAGGCGGATGACGCTGGGCAACGGCAGCGACAGGGTGTAGGAGCGAACCTGCAGGCCGTTTTCCTCCACCGCCTCGGCCCGACCGCACAGGATCATCGTAATGGCCCGGCGGCCCGAGCAGATGTGCAGGGGCTCATAGCTCCGGTTCAGCACGAGGACCCAAAGAGAATTAAAATCCAGTGTTGTCACGCCCATGAATCCGATGCAAATTACCTTTTCAACAATACGGTCCGGCGCCCTCGCTGTCAACGGGAGCGCCGCCCGCGAAGCGCGGGGGGGGCCGCGACGTCCGGCCCGCGCCGGGTGAAAGACGCGCGGAGCGGTCCGGACTCTTGTGATAGAATCTCCTCGACCTGAAATCCGGCCCGCCGGCGGACCGCCAAGGGAAGATTCGTGAAATCGAAGATCAGGCTGCTTCTTTTTTTCCCCCTCGTCATCGCGGTCGGCGTGGGGACGACTGTGGGCCTTTTGTTCGCCCAGTTCGAGGGCCTCCCCGAGGTTCACGACCTCGAGCGCTACCGCCCCAGCACGATCACCAGGATCTACGATCGCCGGGACGCCCTGCTGGCCGAATTCTACGTCGAGCGGCGCATCCTGGTTCCGCTCCACCGCATCCCCAAGGACCTGATTCAGGCCACCCTCGCCATTGAGGATAACAAGTTTTACAGCCACTTTGGGATCGACCTCAAGGGCCTCCTCCGCGCCCTGTACCAGAATGTGCGGGCCGGGCGTGTGGTTCAGGGGGGGAGCACGATCACCCAACAGCTCGCCAAAGTCCTTTTCCTCACCCCGGAGCGCAGCCTGGTCCGGAAGGTGAAAGAGGCCCTGCTCGCCCTGCGCATCGAGCGGACGTACAGCAAGGAGGAGATCCTCGCCCTGTACTTCAACCAGATCTATCTGGGGAGCGGGGCTTACGGTGTCGAGGCGGCCGCACGGACGTATTTCGACAAAGGGGTGGAAAATCTCACCCTGGCGGAGGCCGCCCTGCTGGCCGCCCTGCCCAAGGCGCCTTCCTTCCTTTCCCCGCTTCGCTATCCGGAACGCGCCCGCAAGCGCAGGAACCTGGTTCTCAGCCGGATGCAGCGGCTGGGTTTCGTCTCGGCGGGCAAGGCCCGCGAGGCGCGGATGTCGCCCCTCGGCGTCGCGAGCGGGAAATCGGTCGAGTCCTCGGCCCCTCACTTCGTCGAGCGCGTCCGACGCGAGCTCCAGGAGATGTTCGGCAACCGGGACCTCTACCGCAAGGGCATGCGGGTCTATACGACGCTTGACCTGGAGCTTCAACGGAGGGCGCGCGACGCCGTGATGAAGGGCCTGGACGCGGTGGACCGCCGCAGGGGTTTCCGGAAACCGCCCGGCGCGGCGTCGCCGAACGGAGAGGCCCCGTGGCCCGCTCCCAGGGCCCGGTTGATGGGTCGGGTGACCCGGAGGGACGGCAACCGGATCTTCGGTCTGTTCGGCGGGCATCCCGCAAGCTTCGTCCTGGTGAATGCGGGACCGTGGCAACACCTTTCCGCCGGAACCCCCCTCCTTGTGGAGGTCGAGTCGGCCGACATCGCCGCCCGGCGCCTGACCGTGAAGCCGATCGCCCCGGCCGAGGGGTCCCTGATCGCGCTGGACAACCGCACGGGCGCCATTCGGGCGATGGTGGGCGGCCGGAATTTCGAAAAGAGCCAGTTCAACCGGGCCATCCAGGCGTTGCGCCAGCCGGGGTCCTCGTTCAAGCCCTTCATCTACGCGACGGCCCTGCAAAAAGGGTTCAAGCCCAACGACATCATCGTGGACGCGCCCGTCTCGTACTTAAACCCGTCCACCAAGAAGGTGTGGAAACCCATCAACTACGAGAAACGCTTCTTCGGCCGGGTGACCCTTCAACGCTCGCTGGAGCACTCGATCAATGTGGCGACGATCCGGCTTCTGGAAAAAGTGGGGACCCGGCGGGTCAGCCGGCTGGTGAAGCGGCTCGGCGTCCTGAACCCCATCGAGCCTTATCTTTCCATGGCGTTGGGGACGTCGGTGGTGAGCCTGCTCGAGATGACCTCGGCCTACGCGACGATTGCCAACGGCGGGCTTCGGACCACTCCCTATACGATTCAACGGGTCGAGACGGCCGACGGCAGAATCCTGTTGGAGCCCGCCTATCTCATGACCCACATGTTGCGCGGCGTCATCGAGCGGGGCACGGGCCGCAAGGCCAAGGTCCTCAACTGGCCCCTCGCGGGGAAGACGGGCACCACGGATGAGTTCAAAGACGCCTGGTTCATCGGATTCTCGCCCGGCCTCGCCTTGGGCGTGTGGGTGGGCGTGGACACCAACGAGTCCCTGGGCCGGGGAGAGACGGGGGCGCGGGCCGCGCTCCCCATTTGGGTCGAGACCATGGGGGTCTGGACCCGGAATCACCCCGCCGAGGAATTCCCCATCCCGCGCGACATCCGGCTGGTCGAGGTGGACAGCCGGACCGGACTCCTGGCCGCTCCTTCCTGCAAGCAGTTCGCTATCCGGATTGCGCTGAAGAAGGGGACCGAGCCCTTCCGAAAATGCGGACGGCCGCAATGAGCGCTCATTGTCGGAAAGCGTGTCGCGCGGCCCCGGATTGAGGCGGATCGGAAGAGTTCCGTCCGGATGAGGGCGCGCGCGCTTTTAAGAGTTCAAATCGGCCGATCTTGTCTAATTAACTGATTTAATTGTTGAAACATAAAAAATCCGCTTTCCCCAAATAAAAAAATGCTTGTAAGTCCGGTCCGCTTGTAGTAGTTAAAAGGGACAACCCAACGATCCAACCGGAGCCGAATCCGCTCTTTTTGAACAACCGACCTTCGGGGACACTGCCCGTGCGCATGAATGGAAAACCCAAAATCCTCATATTGGATCAATCGATAAAATCCCGCGAAGCCATTCGGGAAATTCTGCTTCAGGATGAGTATGAAACGGAAACGGCGGAGTCCGCCGAGGAGGGACTGGACCTCATCGCGTCCCGTCAATTCGACGTTTTGGTGACCGATCTGCCTTTGTCTTCCATGGGAAGGTCCGGCTGGCTTCACAGCGGCCCCCCGGAAGCGGCCGACCTGCCGGTCGTCGCGATCGTCGGTGCGCAGGACCGCGGCAACGAGCCCGATCCCCTGCCCGATCAGGTGAAGGTCGTGCTCAGCACCCCCCTTCGAAAGGGCGAGTTGCTGGCCGCCGTTCGCGAGGCGCTCTGCATCGGCCCGGAACACAGCCTCTTTTCTTCCTGACGCCGGCCGCCCGGTCTCATCGCGTGGGTGGGACGGCGCCGGACGCTACGTCCCCGCCGTCAATCCCCGCGCCCATCCCGGCGCGCCATTCTCACGGCAACCGAATTGGAATGACCCGCCGGCCCATGGGGTCCGTCCGGGGAAGGGAGACCCGCAATGGAAAAGGCCGTCATCGTTGAAGCTGTCCGTACGCCCATCGGACGGGACCGGGGCGCCCTGAAGGATTTCGACGTTGACGCCCTGGCCGCCCTGGTCCTGGCGGAGGTGGTGAAGCGCGCTGATTTCGATCCTTCAGCCTTGGACGACGTAATCTTCGGCGTCTCCAATCAGGTCGCCACGGCCAAGAACATCGCCCGCGTCGCCCTGCTGCGGGCGGGGTATCCCACTTCCATCGCGGGGACGACGCTGACGCGTCTTTGCGGCTCCGGCCTCCAGGCCATCAACTTCGCCGCCATGGCCATCGAGACCGGCCAGGCGGAGGTTATCGTCGCGGGCGGCGCCGAGAGCATGACCCGCACCCCCTTCATCCTCGAAAAGATCCCTTCGCCTTACGCCCGGGGGGACCGGACGTTGATAGACGCCTTCTCCGGAACCCTCGCCGCGCCCGACGGCATGCACGTCCCCAACGGCGTCACCGCCGAGAACGTGGCCCGCCGGTACGGTGTCTCCCGGGAGGACCAGGACCGGTTCGCTTACCATTCCCACATGCGGGCCAAGGCCGCCATCGAGGAAGGGCGCTTCAAAGACGAGATCGTTCCCGTCGAAGTCCCCGCGGGGAAGAGGGGAGCGGACCCGGTCCGGTTCGATACGGATGAGCACGTCCGCTACGACACCACCCTCGAGAAGCTCGCGTCGCTGCGCCCCGCCTTTCAGGAGGACGGCACCGTGACGGCCGGGAACTCCTCGGGGATCAACGACGGCGCGGCGGCGGTCCTGATGATGAGCGCGGAGTGGGCCGAGGACGAGGGCTACGCGCCACTGGGACGGGTTCGGGGGACCGGCGTGGCCGGCACCGAGCCGGACGTGATGGGCATCGGTCCCATCCACTCCACCCCGAAGGCCCTGCGGGCGGCGGGCGTCGAGATGGGCGACATCGGCCTGGCCGAGCTGAACGAGGCCTTCGCCTCGCAGGCCCTGGCGTGCGCGCAGGTCCTGAAAATCGACCTGGACCGGATGAACGTCAACGGCGGGGCCATCGGCCTCGGCCATCCCCTGGGGTGCACTGGCGCGCGCATGATGACCACCCTCCTCTATGAAATGAAGCGCCGGGACGAGACCCTGGGCCTGGCGACGATGTGCATCGGGGGCGGACAGGGGATCTCCACGGTCGTCGAGCGGACCTGAAAGCGCCGCTTCCCCGGATTTCGCGCGGACCGAAGGTCGCGCGCCCCCGGCGCCGTCCGTCCGATTTCGGCTTGAAACCCCGCCCGCGCTGGCGTAACATGACCTTTGTCTGAAGACCCGGCTCCCCCCCTGCCAATCCAAACATTGTTTCCGGAGTCCCGAGCCATGGATTGGTCCCTGTTCAAGAGCATTCTCGAGGCCGTCGTGATCCTGGTCGTCCTGCCGGGCGCGGCGGTTCACCTGTTCCGAACGCAGCGAAGCCGGCTGGAGGCGCAGCGGCGCCTCCTCGAAGAAAAGGACGCCGCCCTGCGCGCGGCGGCGGGCGAGCTCGCGGCGATGAAAGATAGATTCCGCGCCTTCTCCGACGAGGTCACTGCGCGGAACAAACGGGCGTGGGCCCGGCTCCTCGATGAGGAGTCCGCAACCGTCCAAGCCGCTCAACAAAAATGCGGCGGCGTCCTTCAGGATCGATTCGAGGGATTCACCGGCAAGCTGGACGCGGTCCAGCGGGAGCTGGACGGGTTTCGGAATTCCCTGTTGGAAACCTTTGAAGGCTTTTACGATCAGCGCAAGAGAAACCTGGAAGGGAAAGGGATCCTCCCGTTCGACGCCTCCGAGTGGACGACCGACATGGAGGCCGAATACAGGGAGGGGACGACCGGCGAGGTGATCCCCTTTCCCGGAAATAGACCGAGGTGCCCGGGCGGCGGCGCCGCCAAACACTGAGCGCCCCTTCCCGCGCGGCCCGGCGGGGTGAGGGGCCGGGTGGTCCGGAGGCGGCCCTCGTCCCGTCCCCCGGCGTCGGGGGAATCCGGACGGGGGATGGCCGGGATCTTCCCTTCCGTGACGTGGACAACCCTTTGATTGACTGGTAATTTCGCTTGGAGCGACATCTCCGCGAAGGGGTGTTTCCTATGGTGTTGGAGCGCGCGAGGAAGGTGCTCGAGACCGAGGCCCGGGCCATCACGGACCTGATCCCCCGGCTCGGGGAGGATTTCAGCCGCGCCGTCGATCTCGTCCTGGCGTGCCGGGGCCGCGTCGTGGTGTGCGGGATGGGGAAGTCCGGCATCATCGGGCGGAAGCTCGTCTCGAGCCTGGCGAGCATCGGCGTTCCGTCCCTGTTCCTTCACCCCGCCGACGGGGCCCACGGGGACGCGGGGATGATGACGCGGGGCGATGTCGTCGTCGCCCTGTCCAAAAGCGGCGAGACCGAGGAGCTTTTGAACCTCCTGTCCGCCGCCCGCCGGCTGGGCATCCCCCTCATCAGCCTGACGGGCAACGTCCGCTCCTCCATCGCGCGTTGGAGCGAAGTCGTCCTGGACGTGGGCGTGGCCGAGGAGGCCTGCCCGCTGGACCTGGTCCCGACAGCGAGCACGGCGGTGGCGATGGCGATGGGCGACGCTTTGGCCATGGCCCTGCTGGAAAAGAAGGGCGTCCGCCCCGAGGACTTCGCCGTCTACCACCCCGGCGGAAGCCTGGGCAAGCGGCTCCTCCTCCAGGTGAAGGACCTGGCGCACGCGGGGGAGGAGATCCCCGCCGTGAAGCTGGACGCGCTGTTCAAGGATGTGATTTACGAGATCTCCTCCAAGCGGCTCGGGGTCACCACCGTGGCGGATGAAGCGGGACGCCTCGCCGGGATCGTCACGGACGGCGACGTTCGCCGCGCCGTCGAGCGGCACGAAGACGTCTTGCTGACGCGGGCGGAGGACATCATGACCCGCGACCCCAAGGTCATCGACGAGAGCGCCCTGGCGGCCGAGGCCCTGCGCTGGATGGAGACGCACAGCATCACCTCGGTCCTTACGACCGACGGCGACGGCCGAACCACCGGGATCATCCACCTGCACGACATTCTGAAGGCCGGGATACTCTGACATGGCGATTCATCCCCAGGAAGCGGCGCGCAAGATCAGACTCATCATCCTCGACGTGGACGGGGTCCAGACGGATCGGGGGATTTACGTCGCGTCGGACGGCGGGTCGATGCGCCGGTTCGACATCCGCGATGGCACGGGCGTCACCGTCGCCCTCGACGCCGGCCTCCAGATCGCCTTCCTCAGCGGGAAGGGATCGCCCTCCATCCGCGCCCGCGCCGAGGAGCTGGGGGTGGAAGACGTTTACGAAAATCTGCGCGACAAGACCCCGGCTTACGAGGAGCTCAAGGCCAAGCACGGTCTGGCCGACGACGAGGTCGCCTACGTGGCGGACGATGTGATCGACCTGCCCGTGATGCGGCGCGTCGGACTGCCCGTCGCCGTGGCGGACGCGGCGGTAGAGGTCCTGACCGCCGCGACCCGCGTGACGATCCGCCCGGGCGGACACGGCGCCGTCCGGGAGGCCGTCGAGTTCATCCTGCACGCCCAGGGGAAGTGGGACGAGACCTTGAAGTCGCGCTTCGGGCTGTAGGGAGCGTCCCGAGGGCCGCCGCCGCCGGACCGGATGGCCCTCATCGGTTGCGCCCCTTTTGACGGCGGTTGAAGGACGGAGGCATGGGACCGACGAAGAAGGCCAAGACGGATCTCGAGGCCGCGCGCCGGGATTGGGAGGACAATCACCTCCGCGAGACCCTGGAGCGGCGCCCGGAGAGGCGCGAGGCGTTCCGGACGGAATCGGATATCCCCGTCGAGCGCCTCTACACACCCGAGAACGTTCCCGACCCGGACTACGCGGAGGAGACGGGGTTCCCCGGCCGGCCGCCCTTCACGCGCGGCATCCATCCGACGATGTACCGCGGCCGCCACTGGACGATGCGACAGTACGCTGGCTACGCCACGGCGGAGGAGTCCAACCGCCGCTACAAGTACCTGCTCGATCAGGGGGGCGCGGGGCTGAGCGTCGCCTTCGACCTCCCTACGCAGATCGGCTACGACTCCGACCACCCCATGGCCGAGGGCGAGGTCGGGCGCGTCGGCGTGGCCATCGACAGCCTCCGGGACATGGAGACGCTGTTCGACGGAATCCCCCTGGACCGCGTCAGCACGTCGATGACGATCAACGCCACGGCCGCCGTCCTGATGGCCCTCTACGTCGCCGTGGCCGAGAAGCAGGGCGTCCCGCCCGCCAATCTCCGGGGCACGGTCCAGAACGACATCCTCAAGGAATACATCGCCCGGGGGACGTACATCTATCCGCCCGAGTCTTCCCTGCGGATCATCACGGACATGTTCGTCTTTTGCGGCGAGCGCCTTCCCCGGTGGAGCCCCATCAGCGTCAGCGGCTACCACATGCGCGAGGCCGGGTGCACGGCGGTCCAGGAGGTGGCCTTCACCCTGGCCGACGGGATCGCGTACGTGGAAGCGGCCCTGCGGGCCGGACAGGACGCGGACAACCTGGGAAGCCGCCTCTCGTTCTTCTTCGCCGCCCACAACGACCTGCTGGAGGAGGTGGCCAAGTTCCGGGCGGCCCGGCGTCTGTGGGCGCGGATCATGGAGGACCGCTTCGGCGTGAAATCCGACCGCGCGCGGATGCTCCGGTTCCACACCCAGACGGCGGGCGTGACGCTCACCGCCCAACAGCCGCTCAATAACGTCGTCCGGGTGACGGTCCAGGCCCTGGCGGCGGTCCTGGGCGGGACGCAGTCGCTCCACACCAACTCCTTCGACGAGGCCATCGGCCTGCCCACGGAAGAGGCCGTCCGCCTGGCCCTGCGCACCCAGCAGGTCCTCGCCCACGAATCGGGCGTCACGGAGACGGTGGACCCGCTGGGCGGGAGCTACGCGGTCGAGTCCCTCACCCGCGAGATCGAGGCCCGCGCCCGGGACTACATCGCCCGCATCGACGAGATGGGCGGGATGCTCCCGGCCATCCAGCGGGGCTGGGTCCAGCGGGAGATCCACGAGTCGGCCTACCGCCGCCAGCGGGCGGTCGAGCGGGAGGAAAGCGTCGTCGTCGGCGTCAACGCCTATATGCAAGAGGCCGAGGAAGGCGCGGGGGAGAACGGCGGGTCCGCGAGCCGCCTCCGGATCGACCCGGCCATCGAATCGGCCCAAAAGGAAAGACTCGCCGCCCTGCGAAAAGACCGGGACAACGCCCGGGTCAGGAAATCCCTCTCCGCTGTCGAGGAAGCGGCGCGCGCGAGCGCCAACCTGATGCCCCCCATCCTGGACGCGGTCCGGGCGTACGCGACGGTCGGCGAGATCGCCGACGCCCTGCGCAACGTCTTCGGCGAGCATGAAGAGGTCACGAGCTTGTAAAGATCCCAGGGGGGATTTTTTGAAAAACCGCCCCCCTGGCCCCCCCCGAAAAACTTTCGTTTCGCAACTGATAGTCTTCGGTGTTCGTCATTCTGAGCGAGGGACATCGATATTCGCACGGCCTTTTTCGTCGTAGGGGCCGGTCCAAGCCCGCCCTCTGCGGAAGCAGGGGGTCTCGGCCCGTTGCATGCGACACCCTGTTTTGATTTCGAGCCGCCGTGATACGATTGAACCCCTCGGATGTTGACCTTCC
>JASLXW010000079.1:5411-11521 GCA_030740135.1 Nitrospinota bacterium | reverse complement strand
GGGGAATCCATTCCGGTCATTCACGGCGAGCTTACCGGTTTGCCCATACCGGCTTCGGCTGAGATCGCTATCGAGGGGGAGATCCCGCCCCCGGAAGTGGAGCTTCGCGAGGAAGGCCCCTTCGGCGAGTGGACGGGGTACTATGCGGGAGACCGGCTGCCGCGTGCGGTTGTCAAGGTCAAGGTCGTCATGTATCGGGACAATCCCATCATCTATGGGGCGCCACCCTTTCGTCCCCCCTTGGCAGAGCTGAGCGCGGTCCCTTTCTGGGCGGGCTCGACTTGGGACGCACTCGATGCATCCGAGGTTCCCGACGTCAAAGGTGTCTGGCAATACGGGACGTCGAGCTTCATTACGGTCGTGGCGATTGAGCAGCGTTACGCCGGACACGCCAAGGCGGCGGGACTGATCGCCGCGGGCGCGAAGGGCGCGGAATACTGCGGCCGGTGGGTCATCATTGTTGACGACGATGTGGACATCATGGATATGGGCGAAGTCATGTGGGCGGTGGTCACAAGGGCAAAGATTGCGGATGATTATGACCTGATCCGGGACGGCTATAGCTCGGTGGTGGATCCCGCTCACCACCCGGAGGTCCGCGGGACAACGGACCCCAGAGGGCTCACCACCAACCGCTTTATCATCAACGCCTGCCGGCCTTTTAGCTGGAAAGATCAATTCTCAAACGTGAACAAAGCTTCGTCCGATCTTCGCGAGAAGGTGGCGGAGAAATTTCGGGATGTCCTCGAAAATGGAGGGCGTCTTCGTTGAAGAATTTTGTACGGAAGGGTCTCATGGGGACTGGTCCCTGAGGGACTCGATGGGATGAAGGGGGGCGATTCAAAACGACTCGTAGGCTGCCCGGCCGGGAATTCTCCCACAGGGCACGGGAGTTAATTTCAGGAGGGGAAACAATGAAAAGGTTTGTTGGAGTCGCACTGGCGTTGGTGATGGGATTTGTCGCCTCTCCGGGATTCGCAGGGGAGAAGGTCAACTTTTCCCTTGACTGGGTCGTCTCGGGCCGTCACACGGCCTACTATGTGGCCCTGGACAAAGGGTACTGGAAGAAGGCGGGCCTGGACGTCACCATCAGACGGGGATTCGGCGGCGCGGACACTGTGAAGATCGTCGCCGCCGGAAAGGCGAACATCGGCTTCGCCGACTCGCCCGCAGCCCTCGTGGCCCGGGCAAAAGGGGCTCCCGTCAAGCTCATCGCCATGATCTACGGCAGGCCCCCTTATATAACGGTTTCGAAAGCGAAGTCCGGGATCACAAAGCCCAAGTACCTTGAGGGGAAGACTATCGGGTCGGCCGCCGGGGCGGCTACCAAGTCCATGTTTCCGTCCTTCGCCCAGATCGTAGGAATTGACGCGGGCAAGATAAAATGGGCCTTCATGAGGCCTTCTGCCTACAACCCCTCACTCCTCGCTGACAAGGTGGATGCGGTTAACCAATACATCTTTGACAAGGTCATCTACGAGATGCTTGGGGGGAAGCATGGGCGCTTCAATTACATGATGTGGGCGGATTACGGAATGGACATCTACAGCGGCGCCCTTCAGGCCCAGGACGGCTACATCAGCAAGAACCCGAGGACCGTCCGGGCGTTCGTCCACGGGGCCGTCAAAGCCTATGGCTGGACCATCAAGAATGAAAGGAAGGGGGCGGAGCTAATCGCCAAGCACTTTCCGACGCAGAACAAAATGAGGAATTACGGAGAGATCCAGATCATCAAAGAGCTGGTCATGACGGATGAGGCCAAGAAGCACTGCATCGGCTGGATGAACGCAGAGAAGCTGGCGCGGACGCGGGACGTCATGTTCAAGGCCTGGAACGTGAAAAAAAAGCTCGACGTCAAGGAGGCTTTCACGCTGAAATACCTGCCCTGCAGCTGAGAGGAAAAAGGGACCCTGGACATATTAACGCGGGGATTCATTCGAGGAGAGGTCCGACTGCGCCTGAACGAAAAAAATCTTGTACTTAACAAACCGTCCGGGAAGAATTGCCATTGCTTGGGCGGGTCCACGAACTTGAAACCGGCCCGGTAGGCGATGCGGCCCGTGAAGTCGGTTCCGTGCTCATCAGTGACGCGGAAGACGTCCGTCCCGGAGGAAAGGGCCTGCTCCCGGACCTTCTGATAAATCCTGAACACCAGATCGGCCGGAAACCGCGCCCAATCGGAGGCCAGCAGCTCGGGCGTCAGGCTGATGACCGCCACGTTCCGGGTCGGGGTGTAGAAGATCACCTCGGCCACGTCGTTGTTGTGGAGCGTCGCCGCGTTCTCGAGCCCATGAAAGCTCAAGATGACGTCGGCGTCGCGGATCGCGGAGAGGACGGGCTTCTGGAGGGGTTGCTTCAGACGGTGGACGACGGCCTTTGAACAAAGAAGGACGGCCTCGGCGCCGACCTC
The DNA here is from genome assembly GCA_030740135.1 of Nitrospinota bacterium. The sequence goes on along the minus strand of JASLXW010000079.1, from coordinate 9,111 downwards.
CTCGACCGCCGTCCCGAAGGCTTCCACGACGTCGGGATGTGCTTCGCCGGAACGGTCCGTCCAAAGGACGACCTGCTCCCCCGGCTGGACGCGGGCATAGCCTTGAACGCAATTTCGCGCCCCCTCCATCAAATCCCAGACAAGCCCCATCGGCGTTCCTCCAGCGATTCCGTTCCGAAAACTGCGAAGAAAGATTCACGGGGATCAGGGAAGGAAAATCACGCGGCAGCGCGCCCGAATCCCATCGCGCGGACGGGCATGAATCAGCAAGGCCGGCGCAGATACTTGCCGCCGCCCTTTCGGGCCGTGACTTGGCCGTCGTCGTAGATGACCTCCCCCCGGAGGATGGTCGTGACGGGCCAGCCGGTCACCTCCATGCCTTCATAGATGCTGAAGTCGGCCTTGGAACGGAGCATATCGGCCTTGATGGTGCGCGTGGCATCCATGTCCACGACAACGAGGTCCCCGTCGGATCCCGGTGCGATGACGCCCTTTTTGGGATAGATGGCGCAGGCGCGGGCGGGGTTTTCACAGCAGACCTCGACCAGGCGCCCCATCGAGATCCGGCCCTTGTTCACCCCCTCGCTCAGCATCAGGGGAAGCAGGAAGTCCCAACCCACCATGCCGGAGCCGGTCTCCCAGATGTCTTTCGCCGGATCGCCGTCATGGTCGGAGGTGTCCCCCGTGACGAGCTTCTCGTGGAGGCGCGTCACGACCTGGTCGGTCCCCATGATCTCGATGTGCCCGTCCGCCAGTGCTTCCCCGAGCCGCTCATGGACCTCCGGGTCGCGAAGGGGAGGATTCACCTTGGTGAGAAGGCCCGGAAACTCCGCGTAGGCCGAAACCAGAAGATACTGGGGACAGGTTTCAACCAGGATGCTGACCCCGTCCTCCTTTTGGCGGATGCACTCCTCCAGCCCCGCCGAGGTGCTGAGGTGGAGAACGTAATGGGTGGACCCGGTCACCTTGGCGAAATAGCTGTACCGGCTGATGTGCTCCGCTTCCAGCCACTCAGGAATCCGGTCCGCCCAGGCCCCGGAGTCCGTCCGGCCGGCGGCCTGAAGACGCTCGGTGAAGATTTTGGCGATTTCGACGTTCTCGTTATGGACCGCGACGTGCGTCATGGGGCCGAGCTTCCCGGACTCCTCGAACATCAAATAGGCGAGGGTGTCGTCAAAGGGCAGGGGAATTCCGATCCGGGCGGACCACTTCGGGCTCACGGGGTTGTCAGCGTGAACCTTGAGGTTGCCGTGGTACTTGTACGAGGTGATCCCGAGCTTGTCGTAATACTGCGGGATCTCTTCGGCGTGCTGCATGGAATTCAAGGTCGGCGTGAAGAAGAAGTCCACGAGGGAGTTTTCCTCGCTGACCTTTTTTCCCAGATCAAAGGCGTCCAGCCAGGAGATGACGTCTTCCGGCCCTGGAAGCTCTTTGAAGGGCTTCTGACCCATTCGGGGGACGCGGACGATGGCCCCGACCGTCGTGACGCCGCCGGCCGCGAAGGAGCGGGACTCGGTCAGGACGTTGACCTCGAACGGGTTCTTGAAGAGCTGGAGGTGGACGTGCGGATCGATCACGCCGGGGATGACGTGGAGACCGGCCGCGTCGATAACCTCCTTCGCCTCGGGCATCGTCCCCGGGTCACCCACGGCGACAATCTTGCCGTCCCGGACGGCGATGTCCTCCGACCGGGTCCCGTCCCGCCGAACCACCTGACCTCCCTGAATCACCGTATCCACTTGCGCCATGTTCTCCCTCCAACCGATGAAGTGTGACCGGCGGCAAAATTCGCCCTGAACAGAAAACGCGATTCACCCGCGCTTCGGACGGCATCCCTCCCGCCGCGGGAAAAAATTCTCTCCCGGGACCCCTCTTCCGTCCGTTCAAAACCTCTTGACCTTCTTCGTGTCATCATAACGGAATTCAGGAGCCCCGGGAACTCGGCCGGGTGGGCGGACGGTTTTTCGATTCAGGCGGGCCGTCCGGGAATTTCCCTTCCGGACGGCCCTTGGGTAAGACTCAGAGGCGGAACAGAGGAAAGAACACCGGCAACGCTGAATTTTCGATGGGTCGGTCCGCATTCCCGGGCGGCCGCACGGCCCGCCGGAAGTTGACAGCCCTACGCAAAACCCTTAACAAGGGGCCGGCCCGCGCGGGGTCCCCATGGAGGCGGAACGGACATTGAACGCGAACTCGAAAAATGGCAAAGGGGAATTTTCGGACAGGGTCGCCATCATCACCGGCGGCGCCAAAGGGATGGGCGGAAACATCTCCCTGGACCTGGCCCGGGAAGGCGCGCGTCTTTGCATGTGCGCGCGGGACGTGGCCGCGCTGGACGCACAGGTCGAGGTGATCCGCAAGGAAGTCCCCGGCGTCGAGACCATCACCCTCTCCCTGGACGTCCGGGAGGAGGACCAGGTGAAGGCCATGGTCGATGAGACGCTGAAGGCGTTCGGCGCCATCGATATCCTCGTCAACACCTCGGGCGTCATCGGCCCGGTGGAGACCCCGGTCCACAAGATTTCCGTCGAGGATTGGGACTACGTCCTCGGCGTCAACCTGAAGGGCACGTTCCTTTGCTGCAAGCACGTCATCCCGACCCTCCTGGAGAAGAAGTGGGGGAAGATCGTGAACATCTCCGGGACCTCCGGGCTTCGGGGTTACATCAACCGCGCGTCCTATTCCTCGTCCAAGTGGGCCGTGCGCGGATTCACGCGGACCCTGGCGCTCGAGCTGGGCCCTCACAACATCAACGTCAATTGCGTCTGCCCCGGTCCCGTCTACGGAGACCGGATGGAAAAGATCATCCAGGAAAAGGCCTTGGCCTGGAATGAGACCACGGACGAGGTCTACAAGAAGTACACCAGCGAGATGGCCCTGGGCCGCTTTCCGGACGAAGAAGAGATCGCCGCCGCGGTCCTGTACCTCTGCTCGGAAAAATCCCGCAACACGACGGGCCAAGCCCTGGTCATCGACAGCGGCTGGGACGTTTAGGGGCCTTCGCCCGGGGGGTCGGACTCGATGGCGGTCAAGGAACGGATAAAAACGCGGGGAAGCCCCCATGGCGTCGGCGGGCGGAGGGTCCGCCACGACGCGGTGGACAAGGCCGGGGGCGTCCTCCGCTACGCATCCGACGACATCCCCCGCAACGCCCTGGGCGAGCCGGTCCGGGAGCTCCCGGTCCCGCCCGAGCGGGTCCCGGCCGCCCTAGCCGCCCGCTCGGCGGCCGGATCGGGCGCCTGAATCGATCGCCTTGTCCGCTTCATCAGGAAAGCGTCACCGATGACTCAACCCTCCTGGAAGATCGGCGTGGACGTCGGGGGAACGTTCACCGACGTCGTCGCCCTTTCCCCGAACGGGGCCTCCATGGTCTTTAAGGTCCCGAGCGATCCGGCCCGCCCGGCGGCGGCGCTCCTCCAAGTCCTCGAGCGCGTGGCTCAAGACTCGGGCGGGGGTCTGCGGGGACTGGAGATCGTCCACGGCACCACCGTGGCCACCAACGCGCTGGAGGAGCGGCGGGGGGCGCGAACGGCCCTGGTCGCCACACGGGGCTTTCGCGACCTCCTCGAGATCGCCCGGCAGTCGCGGGACGATATCTACGAGATCCGGAAGCCTTCCCGGCAACCGCCTTTCGTCCCCCGGGACCTCTGCTTTGAGATCACGGAGCGGCTGGACGTCTCCGGCCGGGTCCTGACGCCCA